>JAFYZJ010000017.1 GCA_017548735.1 Candidatus Saccharimonadota bacterium
AATGACCTCGACGCTGACCGGTGGTCGATACGGACAGACCTGTAATTTCTTCAATTCCGACATAGCAACCTCCTATCTCGTCCAGTATTCGCCAGCCACGCGCTCGCCATAAGCGCGCCGCGCGGCATTCTGATCGAGCCTTGATCGAGCATTAATCTCGAGGCTCGCGAGCTGCGCCTGTGTAATTTTTCCGCAGGGCACAAGTTTACCCATCTTGACTACAGGCGACCTATTCAATGGAACTATCTTGATCGGCATGTTTATCACCTCTTTCTCTAAAGTACGCTATAAAGCTAAGGCCATTATACATGAAAGCTACTTATTGCGGAAACAGTGTTGGTCTGTGTTAAGATAAAGTGATGGTAAAAAAGATAATTAGCGCCAATTACAAGTTCATGTGCCTCTCTCCGGAGGAGCTTTTGGATTTGATTGCGCAGTATGCTGACGGTCTTGAGTTGGCTGTCGACCACCGCAAGCCGTACGAGCTCAATTATCTTGAAAGACTAGTCGATATTATAGGGAATTATCCTTTGCGTTTGCAGATTCATGGCGACAGCGAGCTCCCTATTGCTGAGCAACGCCATTTCCTGGATTTGCTCAGCGGCTATGCTGATAAAATCGGGCAAATTCTAGTCACGCTCCACCCGATTTATGACCCAGATATCGAGGAATCGCAACGTCTTACAGAAGAGTATTTCCGCCAGGCGGTCGAACACGTCGAGGGCACGAACGTTAAAATTCTCATCGAAAACCTCAATGACGATATGGAAACTAATCAGCGCCGCCTCAAACTGGGGGAAATTGCGCATATCCAAGAGGGTATTCCGGGCCTAGATTATACTTATGACCTCGGCCACGTTATTGCCGACGGCGCCAGTGCGCTTGAGGACTTCGCGGACGGCATTCGCCTCAAAGACTCGATTATTAATGCCCACATTCATACTACTATCGACGGCCTCGATCACCAGCCGTTTTACGCGGGCGACGAGAATCTTGCGCTTATCGCCCAGGTGCTGCCGTACCTTGATCGTCTCGAAAGCGTCGTCTTTGAATACAACCTCTATAAGTGTCGCGGGGAAACGATAAAAGATAGAATCATCGATTATCTGCAATCGATGAAGGAAATAGATCTATAGCTCGAAGATATCGCCGTCATTTGGAACGATAAGATTTGGGATATTTCGGCGAATCATCTTTCTTGTTTCTTCGAATATGTGCGTGGCAATAATCTTCTTGTCTGGATATGTATTGCATAGCCCGTAGATGTCGTCCAACCCCATATGGATAGCGCTGCCGGATTTCGGGAACGAAGTGTCTAGGACTGCCCAGTCTGACGCTTCTACGATTTTTTGAATGCCGTCGCACATGATGCTATCGCCAGAAAAGCCGATCCGTTTTCCTGCTTTTTCGACGATGAATCCGCTGGCTCTCACTTTGCCGTGAACTACTTTGACGGGCTCTATCGTGGCGCCGTTCGCTGTGAAGCTTTCGCCGTTTTTGTATTCAACTACCTCAACGTTTTGTGGCCACCAACTTTCTGTGGCATCTTCCGGATTCCAGATATATTTGGCAATTTCGTGAGTGGCTTTTATACCGCCCTCAGGTACAAATATAGTTAATTTCTGTCCATTGTCGATGTTTTTGCGTGCCGCTAGCATCATGAACGGCACATCCATGAAATGGTCTGCATGCAAATGTGTAATTACGATCGTACTAATTTTCCCAACGTCGCAATTTAGCCTGAGAAGTTGCTTAAAAGTGCCAGCTCCACAATCAATCAAAATGCTATCGTCAATAAGAGTCGACGCACTTGCGTCTGCGACGAAAATGCCGCCGCTTCCGATAATCCGCATCTTAACTTTGTCTGTCATATCGATATTATACTATACCCGAAAATCGCTCCCGAAAACACCCTCGCCCTAAGATTCGGAGCTGTATGGTTGCTGTTGATATTCTCCCCAAAAGTGTTATAATATAAGCAGTTGTTAAAGCACTTTTCAATCAGTTTTCGGCTAAAAGGAGGTGGAGTTATGTCTTTTTTAACCGAATTCTATCTATCGAATCCCTATAATCCAATCATTATGCTTCTGATATGCTGGCTGTTTTGGCCAGGATCGATGTTTTTCTCGGCGGCGGTTTTCGAATCGCGCAAGGTTTATCTCGGCAAGGGTCAATCGCGGATGTTTTTCCCGGGCGATTTCTTTCTCGGCGTGACGATAGTCGCGATTATCGGCGCGAATGCGAAAAATCCGGTGGGCTGGACTCAGGTTGATGAACCAATCTATTGGCTTGCTACCGGCATCTTATGTGCCGCGATCGCGGTAGCTGTTCATATCCCGGACGCCGGCCGCTACAAAGCAGTCGGCTCGCGCACGAGCCCAACGAAGCTCACGCACGACTTCTTCGGCTACTTCATTTGCCCGTGGTTGATGGCCTCGCGCGGCCTTCCGGAGCTCTTCTGGTGCGTCGAAACCTTGGACTTTAGTAAAAGCCCAGTCGAGTGGATCGTAATCCTCGTTTCGTTCTCGTCATTTATGGCGTTTACGGTTTACGACATCAAGCATCCGCCGACAGATGAACAGAGGCTTCTCATGCATCCGGACAAATATCGTCCGATTTGGAAAAAGAGGGATTGATTAAGACTCCCCGCATCAACGC
>JAFYZJ010000018.1 GCA_017548735.1 Candidatus Saccharimonadota bacterium
ACTGCTTGCGAGAAATGAGTTCCTCAACGAGCGGGACATGGCGGTCGTAGATGTGAGCGTCGGCGATGACGTGCATTAACTCGCCGGCTTTCATGTCGCTGACTTGAGCGACCATCATGAGTAGAGCAGCGTACTGAACGACGTTCCAGTTGTTGGCCGCGAGGACATCCTGCGAGCGCTGAACGAGAACCATGTTCAGGGTAAGCTTGTCGTCACCTTTTTTCTGTGTGACATTCCAGATAGTTTGGAATGCGCATGGGTACAAATTCATCTCATGCAAGTCGGCATGATTATAAATATTTGTAAGCATGCGGCGGCTGAATGGTGAATGCTTCAGATCATAAAGCAAGCGATCGACCTGGTCGAATTCGCCTTCTTTATACTGATGCTTGACACCAAGCTGATAACCATAGGCCTTACCAATGCTACCATCTGGGTCGGCCCACTCGTCCCAAATGTGTGCGTCGAGATCATGGATGTTGTTTGACTTTTGCTGCCAAATCCACAAGATCTCTTTGATTGCAGTTTTGATAGCCGTCTTGCGCAAGGTCATTGCAGGGAATTCTTCCTGCAAATTATAACGGTTCACCACGCCGAATTTCTTAATCGTGTATGCTGGTTTGCCATCTGGCCAGTGCGGGCGGACCTTTTCGCCTTGGGTATCGGTACCATTGTCCAAAATGTCACGACACATTGAGACGAATAGCTTATCTGCTTTACTCATTTACCTCCTTTATTTGACGTAGACTTTTAATCTGCGAAGCCTACGCGACTTCCATATGTATTATATAGGTTTGCGAAAATAGAATTCAAGCATAAACGCGTTGACTATTTTGAGATTTTTTATTATGCTAAAGGTAAGTGTGAGAGACTAACAAAAACAACTGCGAAAACACAAATATCAAGAGGAAAATTTGGAATGATTTTGTTTTCGCGCGAGCGCGGATTTAAGGGTTTGATTAGAAAGGCCGGCATTGGTGTGCTCGGTCTTGCTGTCGTTGTCGGCGGTTTTGCGGCAATTATGGCAATTACTGGTTTGGTTCGCGGTAATGCGGATACGATTGAAAACGGTATTCGCGTACAAGAAGATTCCGAGCTCACTTATTATTTGAAAGTTAAATATGATGGCGTCGATCGTCAGGGCGTCGAGTCTAATGACAATACGACTTCTGAAGTACGTAGCGACGTGATTTCGGTTTCGGATAGGATTCCGAATGGTTTGATTTTCCAGAGCTTCGTCGAATCGGAGTCTGGCAGCTTCGGCGCAGTAGAGCGCAAAGATGGCGTGACGCCGTGCGCCGGTAAGGTGATTGACGATACTGGCGATACGACTGGCTGGAATGCTGGTAATACCGAGTTTGTTTACCACGGTCTTCACTTTGATAAGGCATCGAACACGGTTAACTTCCAGGTCAAGAACTTGAAGGGTGGCTGCGAATTGACGGTTGGTATCGTGACGCGCACGCCGACTTTGCCGGAAGGCGTAAAGCGCATGGACTTCTATAATATGGCTGGCGTTTCCGAAGGCCCACTCAGTAATTCTTCGAATACGGTTCACACTTGGATTGGTCGCGATATTGCGGTCTACAATGTGATTTACGAATACACTGGTGATGTTCCGGCCAATGCGCCTGGTTTGCCAGAGAACATGGCTTATCCAGAAGATATGGAAGTCTACGTCGCGACGGATGCTCGTCTTGACGGCTATACTTTCTCCGGTTGGACTTCAAGCGACGTAACGATTACGAATAATCAGTTTGAAATGCCGGCGCAGGAAGTTCATATCGTTGGTAGCTTTACGGCAAAGCCAAAATACCAGGTATCTTATGTGATTGATGGCGAAGCAGTGCCAGCGGCATATCATGCACCGAATGCAAAGGAATACGGCGAAAACGATATGGTTGAGGTCGATTCCTTGGCCGCAGATGCTGTGGTAGACGGCTATAAGTTCTCCGGTTGGACGACTACTGACGCGACGGTTTCTAGCGAGGGCAATTTCGCAATGCCAGCAAGCGCTGTAGTCTTCCACGGTAGCTTCGAGCAGATTAAGCACACGGTGACCTATGCCTTTGAGGGTGATGTCTTGCCGCCGAACGCACCAAGTTTGATTCCTGGTCAGGAAGAATATGCAGTTGGCGCGACGGTCACGACGGCGGCTGAACCAACGGCGGAAGGCTACAAGTTCTCTGGTTGGTATAAGTCGGCGAGCTTCGTAATGCCGGATGAAGACGTAACGATTTACGGTGAGTGGAGCGTTAACGCGGGTGTATTTGCGCCAATTCTCACGCAAACAATCGATGACTACAAGGACCCTTATTATAATACTGAGACGGTGAAGTTCACGATTACAGTGAAGAACACGGCTGATTATCCGATTAGTATGGTGAACGTCCAGCTCAAAGATCTCGAGGGTGCACACTTTACAGCGACGCGTTCCTTCGTGATTCGTAGCGACACTTTGGCGCAGATTAACGAAATCGGCGCCGGCGAGACGGCAACTCTCTGGGCTGAGTTCACAATTCCAAGCAATGAAGATGTCGATTACCAGAACACGGCTGAGTTGATTAGCGCGATTGCTGAGAACAATTACAGACTTGATACAGACAATACTGATACATACAGTTCAACGGTGACGTTCCGCTCGGCAAGGTTCGAGCAGGATCCGCCGCTACTGGGCATCAATCAAGGATATTTGATTCCATTCGTAGCATTAATAGCACTCGGGGCAATAGGAGGGGCGATAGTGGTGCTACGACGTAAGGCGAAGAAATAATTTGAGAAAGAAAGGTCAAAAAGAAAGGTCAAAATGAAAAGTATTAAAAAAATCACAGTTGCGAGCATCCTCTCCGTAGCGGCGGTCGCAGCTTTTGCTGGCGGCAGCGCTAGCGCAGCAACAACTTATAACGGTGGTAACGTTGACGATTCCGGTAAGCTCCAGATTACTCGCAAG
>JAFYZJ010000019.1 GCA_017548735.1 Candidatus Saccharimonadota bacterium
ACCCGCTTCATCTGCTGGACCACCAGCGATGACTTTGCTGACGTATGCGCCCTTCGAAACTGGAAGATTGTTTTTCTTGGCAAGCGAAGCGGTCACGGTCGTATAGGATAAATTCAAAACAGCGCGCTCGGCAGATTTACCCGCAATGATGCGATTGAGCATGCCTTTGGTAGCGGAAATTGGAATGGCGAAGCCGAGGCCATTAGCCGAAGTCGAAACGGCAGTATTAATGCCGATAACATCACCGGCCGCGTTGACAAGTGGGCCGCCAGAGTTGCCCGGATTAATCGCGGCATCGGTCTGGAGCATATCAGTCAAAGTCTCTTTGTTCTGACCGTTCGAATCGCCAGCTTCGAGCGAGCGACCAGTACCGGAAATCACGCCCTGCGTGACGGTGTTTTGATAAGCGCCGAGGGCGTTACCAATAGCGAGCACCGGCTGACCGACGGCGATCGTCTTCGAATCGCCAAGCGTCACGGTCGGCAAATCTTTTGCGCCCTTGATTTTGAGATAAGCGACGTCGTTGAGCGGATCAGTGCCGACAATTTCGACATCCGTATAAGTATCGCCAGCATCAGTAATTACCTGAACCTTCGAAGCGCCGTCGATGACGTGCTTGTTTGTAAGGACATAGCCATCTTTTGTCACAATCATGCCGGTACCGGCGGACTGCTGCGTGCCGCCGCCACCGAAGAGGCTATAATAGCTACTCGCACGGCTTTCGGAAATAATCGAAACGACCGCTGGCGTGACCTTGCTAACAATATTCGCAATCGAAGTCTCCTCGAATTCCACCGAATTACCCTGGTAATAGCCTTCAGCCGAAGCGGTCGTGACGGTCGTCGTTGAGTTGCCGCCTTTGAGCAAAGCAATAACGCCGAGCGTGATGCCTGCTGCGCCGATTAAAAGCGAAATAAAGCACAAAGCAATAAGGCCGCCATTGCCGCGCTTGCGTGGCTCTGGAGCCTTGCCCGGCTCGTCTTTTTTCATCATGTTTTTGTTGCCATAGTTGCGCCAATCTTCAGTTTTGTTTTCCATATTTATGCCTCCTTTTTTGAATAAACTAGATATCAAAACTTGCTTCTGAGAAGAAGAATATCATCACAAGCAAAACGATAACTGAAAATAACGCAGGAGCGATGATGTCGGTGGCGCGGATTTTGCCATCGTGATGAAGGGCGGATTTGTAGCCGCGCGCAATCATGAAGAAAATCACACTCGCCGCAATTGGCAGCTGCGGAATCACAAAAGCCGTATCCTCGCTCAGGCGGTAAACAATGCACCAATGATAGAAAATCCAGCTCATTTCGCTCATTAATAGACCGCAAATAAAGGTCACGAGTGTGAAGTCATGATCGTCGCCCTGCATCAAGACGTGGCGGCTCGCGCCATAACCAATGATAAAGGAAATAATAACGCCAAAGATCGGATCGAGCTGCGCGGTCATAATAGCCGTCACAAAGGTACCAAAGAAAATCGCAAAGAGCGCCTGAACTTCGGTCCAAACCGAATCACTACGTGGCTTGATGACGACGAGCCAAGCAGCATAAATAATCGTCAAAAGAATATGCCAAATATTGAGGCCGTTGTCCGTACCGGCAATATAAACAAGCAACGCGAGGCTGATGCCGACCGTCAAATCGACAAGATTTGCCTTGAGGTTTACCCACCAATAACGTGGACGAACCGCCACGATGCGCCATTTTGAAAGCAAGACCAAAAGCACGCCAAAAATCCAGTAACCGCTAATTACCGTCAAAGCCGTAGAGATAACCGCCAAAGCGATATTAAGAATCACGTGAGTTGCGGAACTGAGCGCGTTGCGCCCTTTGCGTAGCATAATAAAGTCTGCCATAACACTATTATTTTATCACAAAACGGTCGTGCTCGCGCGCCTTCGCAGTTCTTATGCTAAAATGAAAGAATGGAACAAAAGCCAAGCTTCGCGCAGCGTTATCCGGCGCTCAAAGACATCATTAACTTTCTAATTTTTGCCGGCGCAGTCGCCCTTGGCACCTTCATTTTGAATTCGTTTGTTTTCCGCAGTTACAATGTCGTCGGCGTCAGCATGGAGAACACTTTCCGCGACGGTGATCGCGTGATTGTAAATCGCGTGCCGGTTTCGTTGGCGCATCTCGCCGAACAGGAATACATGCCAGAACGCGGCCAGGTAATTGTGTTCGCGAACGGCGGCAACTCGGCAGTCACAAACTGTAAGCCGCTTCCAAATGTTTCCGATGAATATATCATCAAGCGCGTAATTGCCTTCCCTGGCGAACGTGTGATGGTTGAGGATGGCGTATTGACGGTCTTTAACGACGAGCACCCAGAAGGTTTTCATCCAGATGACAGTACACGCAAATCCGATACGGATGGTCCAAAAGAATACACTACTGGTACCGTTAATGTAATTGTCCCAGAAGGCGAAATCTTCGTTTCGGGTGATAATCGCGAAGGTTCTAATTCTTATGATTCGCGTAATGGCCTCGGCACAATTCCGCTTTGCCGTATCGTTGGTCCGGCTGTAATGCGTATCTTTCCGTTCACTGGTATCCGCTTCTTCTAATTATTAACGACAATTTAAAAGACCGCTTGGGGAGCGGTCTTTTTTGAGGTCTAGATTAGCGACGCTTGCGGCTCGCGATGAGCTTCCAGCCGATGAGGCCGAGGCCAGCAGCGAAGCTACCGCCGAAGATTGCGAGGTATTTGCCGAGATCATCATTGGTCTTTGGCGTTTCAGGTTTGACTGGATCGTCTGGGACGATTGGATCATCTGGAACGATTGGATCGTCAGGTTCGATTGGATCGTCTGGGACGATTGGATCATCTGGAACCTCGCGTGGATCGATGTCCGTATCCGGCGTACCGCGAGTATAACCATCCGTGTAGACAATGTTAATGATGCGGATGGATGGGTCGTCTTCAGCTGGGACGAGCGCGAAGTCAATTTCAGAGAAGTTCTCGTTGCCGAAGTTCAACTCGCTGATTGGGACTGGCGTATCGTAGACGGTGCCGAAGGCTGGGTCAGCAGCAACAGTGGCAGCCATCTTCTCAAAGGTGAGCGGCTTGGCGCTGCGGGCGAAGACTACGCCATCATATTCTGCCCAGTTATCAGACTCGAGAACGAGACCATCGCGACGGAGACCATAGACGATGAGGTTAGACTTATCGAAGTCAGTTTCGTCATCATTGAGGAGAACCGTTGGCTTGTTCGAGGTGAGATAGAGAACCTCATCGAGTGGGTAGAAGGTACCAGTGATCTCTGGTTTGTTACGAGTAAAGTCGGCATAGGCTTCAGTTGGTGAGACGGAGTACGCATAGATATCTGCCTGGCCCGGAATCGTGAGGGTGGCTGGGTCAACTGGATCGACTGGGTCAGCATCCGTATCGTCATCATCGTCGCCGCCCTGACCGAACCATTCTGGCGCCGTGTAGCCTTCGAGACCGTCATTCTTCACGACGGTATTACCCCAGATAAAGACCTTCTTAATCTTCGTATCGTTCACGAAGGCGCCGTTATCAATGAGAGTAATCTTGTAGTCGACGGTAACTTCTTCGAGGTTGGTGTCGTTATAGAAGGTTGCAACCGGAATAGTATTGTTACTAAAGTTGCGCGGAATATCCAAGGTACGAAGCTTTGGCATCCAGGCGAAGGCGAGACCCTGAGGAGTTGCATTGAACTTAGCGGCCGTGAGGTCGAATTCCTTCGTCGAATCGCCCATAGTTTCGAAAGCGGTATTCACGAAGGCGCGCTGGCCGACGTTGACCGTTTCATTCTTGAGTGCTGGCGAGAACTTGATGATGTGAAGCTTTTCGGCGTCGAGGAAGGCTTCGGTCTTGATGTCGCGAAGGTTGGCGTTCTGGCTCATATCTACTTCGACGAGGTTAGAGCACTTATCGAAGGCGCCGTAGGTAATCATCGGGAGATTCTTGAGTACGACTTTGTCCATTGGGAGGTTGTAGAACTCCTGGTACTCGGCCGTATCGGCATAGTTTTCGATGCCGACGAGCGTATTGGACTCAACTACGAGTTCGTCCATATCAACGTGCCAGAGCATCTGGTGGACGAGCTGGTTGCTATTCATGCCCGGAGTGAGGTCTGGTTTGATAGTAACTTTGTCGTAGTGCACGTCTTCGTTATTAGCGTTGAATGCGGACCACCCGATGTTCGTAACGGCGGATGGGATCGTGAGCTCATCGGCCATGTCGGTCTGGTAGAAGGCGGCGCCGCCGACCTCCTCGACACCCTCTGGGAGCATGTTCGTAATGAAGCCCTTGGCTTCCATGAAGGCATTGTTTTTAATTGTTCTCAAAGAGTTTGGCAAGGAGAATTCGCCGCCAATTTCGGCCCAGAGGAAGCTATTGCTGCCGAATTCTGCGAGACCTTCCTTGATGTCGAGGCCGCCAATCTTTGCCCACTGGAATGCGCTAGTGTCTACCTTGCGAAGCGATGCCGGGAAGGTAATTGGGTTAGTAACTTCGGCGCGCTGGAAGGCGTTGGCGTTGATGGTTTCAATCGTATTCGGAAGGATGATGGTGCCAATCTTGGATTTATAGAAGGCGTTGATACGGGTCGAGAGTCTCGTCCAGCCAGCCTGACTGAGGTCGACCGTATCGAAGTTGAGCCCGGCAAAGACGCCGTTCGAGGTATTGCTCAAATCCACCGTAGCGTGTGGGCCGAAAGTAAGCGTACCGTAAGTATCACCGCTATCAACCTGCCCCTCTTTAACTTTAATCCGGTAGGAGTATGGATAGTATTCAGGTACTTCTTCTTGCTTATTGAAGATTGTATAGAAGGTCTCAAACGGTTTGTCGTCTATACATTCTGCCGAATAGTACTGTAGGTCTTCAGGATGTTGATCGAAGTATCCGTTCGCCATCTGCTCGTCGAACCATTCGCAGTCCGAAGTTAAAGCCTCCGAATCGATTTCAATTCTTGCCTCCTCAACGTTGCCAGCCCATTCAACAAAGTATGAAGGGAACACATAGTCGTCTGGGCCACGACGCTCAGCTGCAGTCGTATAGATATCGCTAAGGTTTGTATCGATTGTGATATTGCGAAGATTTGCGTCTATGGCGAATGCGCCTTCGCGAAGCATAGTTAGCCCGTTCGGGAGAAGCACGTCGCGAATGCCGGTATACATGAACGCGCGCGAACCGATATATTTGAGGTTTGGCGCATTGAGGTCGGCCGTCATATTGAGGTCGCCCCAGAACGCCACGTTGCCCACATATTCGAGCGAGGTTGGAAGCTTCGTAATCTTGATTGTCGGGCGCGGATCATCGCGTTCACATACGTAGCCAATAGAAGACACGTAATTACAATTTTTCATCCTTATAGCCAGCTCTTCTTGCTCGAAGGCGTGAGTGCCGATGATTTTCACGGAGTCTGGAAGAACCAGCTCTTCGTCGATCTGCGTATTTACGAACGCATGATGACCGATGATTTCGAGGTTTTGCGGTAGAGAGATTTTGCCGACATGGATGCGGTTAAAGAATTTGCGCGGAAGAATCTTCCATGGCATCCCGCTCATATCAATTTCATCTGCCGAAGTTTGCCCGAAGAACGAATCCGTTGATGAAGAACTGTCGGAATTGTGATTCATCATCGCCATCATATGAACTACTTTGTCGGTGAATGTGATCTTACCGAAGTGAGACCACGCTGATTGGCCTAAGTACGAGCGCTCATCAATACCCCAGCGTTCGGTATCGGCGACACTCGCCCCTGAATTCCAGTGAGAAGAAAGACCTTCGCCCGTATAATAGCCAAATTGTAATCTAAAATACTCGTTGCTTGGAATGACGCTGGAATCGCGGGTCCGCGAGTAATCCGCAGTTGCCCACGGGACGTATTTGTCCGGACTAAAGATATCGCAGTCGATCGTAATATTTCTGACAAATGGATCATTAGTGAAGGCCTTGACGCCCCAGTACTCCAGAGTGTCATGAATCGTAATGTCTCTTAACGACGTCCCGTTAAAGGCGAAGTCACCGAGATATTTTAGGTTTGGCAAATCGAAGTCGCCACCCATATGATAAAGTTCTTGGAAGGCGGAAACTCCGATAAACTCAAGGCTCTTCGGGAGATTCACTTCTATATTCACGGCATAGCTACCCTGGAAGGCGAGGTTGCCGACAGCCTTAAGAGTCTCTGGGAGTTGAATCTTCTCAAGGTAGCGGCCGCAGTTCATCTGGCCATTGCAGGTACCATCTAGTGCCTGAGTAGCCGGCCACTTGATGCCAAAGAAGGTATCATACCAAAAGGCCGAGCTACCAATAAATTCATACCCTTCACCGATGGTAATTTTCTTGAGATTGTCAAAATTAGAGAAGTAAAGTGGCGCCAGGATATTCTTGTAGTTATCATAGTCCACAAAGTCGTCTTCGAACTTATAAGTATTCTCGGCAGCATATCCGTACGAGTTAGAGCCCCAGTTATTTGGCTGCCTGCCGCCAGTGTGCTCCTGAGTATGCGTATCGAAGCCCCAGCGGTAATCGTCGTAGGTAACATGCGTTGCGCTAACTGGTTCGTTCGCCGAATACGGCGCAATAATGTTCACTTCTTCGAGCGGATAATTATAGTAAAAACCATCATTGCCGTAGTCCGTATCTCCGCCGCCAACTACAACCCAGAACGGAAGGGTCGTACCACTAGAGAGCGTATCGTAGGCGATTGTAACCTTTTTGAGGTTTTGGTTCTGGGCGAATAGTCCATTCTGAAGGTAATTAATGCTTTTAGGAAGATAGAGCTCCCTAATGTCGTTGCCTCTAAAGGCGTGATAGTCAATGCGCTCCATGTTGCCAAAATCCACCTGAGTGAGCTGTGCGCCTTCGAAGGCACGAGCGCCGATACGCTTCACATTTGTATCTTCAAAGCTGATGCCGGTCAAATTCGTACCGGCAAAAGTGTCGTCCTGTAAGTAAGTGGCGTTTTCGCCAAACGTGACGTTCTCAATGCCCTGACAGTCGCGGAAGAGGCCGACACCGTAGTGATCGGTATTAATAACAATATTCTTGACGTTAGTATTCCTAAAAATGTCGCCGCCATTGAAGCTATTGCCATCAACGGTAATCGTAGTGCTGTCGTCAGCAAAAATCGAATCCTTAAAGGTTTCCCAACCGACATAATTGAAGTTGCTAGCCTTGAAATTAGTCAACTTGAGTTTGTAGCCAGAAAAGGCTTGGCCGGCGAAGACTTTATATGCCTTGAAGCCTTTATATTCGCCATGACCCGTACCAAAACTGTTCAGCCTATTTCTGAAGTAGGTTTTATTTTGGTCATACTCAGCTACCGGAACCGTACCATATATAGTTGTTTCTCCATACCCTAAAACCTCTGGGGTTATCTCGAGAGCGGCCTGCTCTTCGGCCGGCATGCTAGCCCAGCCACTGATGCGCCCGCTCGCATCTTCGATAACATATGGAATTTCGTCCCAGTTATAATCACAGACGTAGTTGTCGCCGTCCAGATAGAACGAGTTGCATTTCACACCCTCTATTCTTACGGCCATACTGTCACCTAGCACCATATTGCTGCCAAAGATAAGTTCGGTTTCGACATCTGGGTCAATGATTGGTTTGACGCCACGAATCTGAATCTTGCTAGTATTGGTCATATCGAGAACAGTCGTAGGGGCTTCCGCTACGCGGCGAGGGCTGGAGGTACCATAGGCGCTGTCCTGCGCGGCGACATCAGCATCGCGCAAGTAATAAGTATTGAGGTCGTTTGTGGCTTCAGAGATGCCGGAGATGAGGTCGGAGAGAGATGGGACTGTAACAGTCGTTTCGTCTACAGGCTTATCATAGAAGCGAATCGTAAGCTTCTGTGGATCGACTTGGTTGTCCGTATCAGTAATCAGCTCATATTCCCAGCGAATATCAGTAGCTTGATCTACGTATAGACCAGTTGATGGCACTGGCGCAGCAAAAGCTTGCCCACCAAAAATAGTTGATGTTAGTGCGGCTGCCCCAAATACGGCCGCGTGCAATAATGCCCTATTTATTGCGTGTTTGTTTCTACACATTTGTCTCTCCTATTTCGTGTGTATTTTTGACCTCTTTGAATTCATTAAAGCATAAGCAATTTGCTTTTGCAAGTACTTTTATACATTTTTGCCAAGGCGACAAAAAAGTGCGAGTTTATCGCTCGCACTTTTGTTTTGCCGCACTATTATTTGTCGACTACTTCACCTTCAACGGCGCCGTCGTCATCTTTTTTGTCAGAAGATTTATCATCTTTCTTTTCTTCAGATGCAGCCTGATAGAGTTTAGCGCCAATTGGCATGATAGCATCGTTGAGCGCCTTAGTGGCAGCTTCGAGCTCATCCTTGTCATCGGCATTCTTCTCAAGCTTTTCCTTTGCTTCGGAGACAGCCTTCTTGATGGTTTCTTTGTCGTCGTCAGAAATCTTGTCCTTGTACTCATCTGGCATCTTTTCTGCCTGATAAATCGTGTTCTCAAGGATATTCTTAGCTTCAATCGCTTCCTTTTTCTTCTTATCCTCTTCAGCATGAGCCTCGGCGTCGCGCTGAGCCTTTTCGATATCTTCCTTGCTCATGTTGCCAGAGTTCTGGATTGTAATGCTCTGCTCTTTGCCGGTGCCCTTATCCTTGGCGGTAACATTCAAGATGCCGTTTGCATCGAGGTTGAAGGTAACTTCAATTTGAGGAATGCCGCGTGGAGCTGGCGCGATACCGTCGAGGATGAAGCGGCCGAGAGATTTGTTGTCGGCAGCCATTTCGCGCTCGCCCTGGAGGACGTGAATTTCAACCTGTGGCTGATTATCGCTTGCGGTCGAGAAGACCTGAGACTTGCTGGTCGGAATCGTAGTGTTGCGATCAATAAGCGGAGTGCGGACACCACCCATAGTTTCGATACCGAGAGTAAGCGGAGTGACATCGAGAAGAAGGACATCCTTCACGTCGCCAGCCAAGACGCCACCCTGAATAGCAGCACCAACAGCCACAACCTCGTCTGGGTTCACGCCCTGCATTGGGTCCTTGCCAAAGAATTTCTTGACGCGTTCAACGACAGCTGGCATGCGGGTCATACCACCTACCATGACAACTTCGGAAATATCGGATGGCTTGAGATCAGCATCCTTCAAAGCGCGTTCGACTGGGCCATCAAGCTGAGCAAGCAGTGGCTCAACGAGCTCTTCGAGCTTAGCGCGGGAAAGCGCGAGCTCGAGGTGCTTAGGACCATCAGCGTCAGCGGTAATATATGGGAGGTTAATTTCGACTTCCGTAGCGGAGCTGAGCTCTTTCTTCGCCTTCTCAGCCTCATCCTTGATGCGCTGCATAGCAGCTGCGTCCTTGCGGAGATCGACGCTATTTTCTTTTTCAAATTCACTGAGGATATAATCAACAATCTTATTATCAAAGTCTTCGCCGCCAAGGTGGGTATCGCCGTTCGTAGACTTCACTTCAAAGACACCATCGCCAAGTTCGAGGACAGAAACGTCAAAAGTACCACCACCAAGGTCGAAGACGACGATTTTCTGATCATCATTCTTTTCGAGACCGTAAGCAAGTGCCGCTGCGGTAGGCTCATTAATAATACGGCGAACTTCGAGGCCAGCAATCTTACCAGCATCCTTAGTTGCCTGGCGCTGAGAGTCGTCAAAGTAAGCAGGAACCGTAATAATAGCTTCGGTAACTTTCTCGCCGAGGAAGGCCTCTGCATCAGCCTTAATCTTCGACAGAATCATTGCGGAAACTTCTTCTGGAGTGTATTCTTTGCCACCAAATTCAACTGCAACGCCGCTACCCTTCTTAATAATCTTGTATGGAGCGTTCTTTTTGTCATTCTGGACTTCTTTGTCGTCGAACTTGCGGCCGATGAGACGCTTGATACCGTAAATCGTGTTTTCTGGGTTGGTGACGCGCTGGCGTTGTGCGACCTTACCGACGAGGCGATCACCCTTCTTGGTGATAGCAACAACGGAAGGGGTCGTGCGATCGCCTTCGCTGTTCGTGATAACTTCTGGCTTGCCGGCGACCATGTAGGCGAATGCCGAGTTGGTCGTACCGAGGTCAATACCGATAATTTTGCTCATTTTATCCTCCTGAGATAATTTCTTTGTCGTTTAGCACTCACGGTGGGTTAGTGCCAATTCTTAAGACCATTGTAGTCCATTAGCACTCTACTGTCAAGAGTGCTAAAACAGGGGTAGAAATGAGATTTTTTAGTCTTTTTCGAGCATTTTGACGAAGCTTGGCGTCGTCATAAGGGCCGCGCCAATTAGCGAACCAACGCCAGCGGCAATCAAATCGTACATCGTGTCGTCCACGCCGACTGAGACAAGTTGTTGCATGCTCTGCCCAAGGAATTTATCGCAAGCAAATTCGAAGCATTCCCAACCGACTGCGACAAGCATACAAAGCGAAACAATAAAGAGAATCTTGAAGCCGCGCGGATTCTTCATAACCTTGAAATAGACGAGTGCGTAATAGCCAATGAGTGCCGAAAGGACGCCGGAACCGAAGTGGACGGCCTTATCAAAATACGGCGCAGTCTTGTACCAGTCGAGACAAATGCCGAGGTCGAGCGAGATAAACAAAAAGACGTAATACACTAGCTGAATGCGGAACGAGATGTGGCTCTTATAGACTTTTTCGACGACGGGCGGCAAGAACGGCAAAGCTAGCCCAGCAATGACGCCGCCCCACTTGTTGTAGTCCGGATCGACGAGGATTCGAACAAAGAAAACGACCGCTAGTGCCACGAAGCAGGCGCGAATCAAATATAAAATAGCACGTTCAATTTTGTTCATAATTTCAATTATATCAGTATTCTTCGTCGAGGCCAGTGAGGCTAGCGTGTTGGGCGTTTTCGATGACGATATTACGCAGCTCATTTTCAAAATCGTAATGGCCAGCACGTTCGAGAATATCGGCGGCAAGGTGATAGCGCGAGCAGAAATTGCGCGCGAGCTCGTCGAGTGGCGTTGTAGTCGAGCCTTCATCGCGATAGCCATGAATCGAAACGCGGCGCAAGTCCGTGTAGTGCGACAAAATGCCGCGCATTGTTTCGGCATAGCCGTGGAAATTCACAATAATCGGCTTGTCGATCGTGAAGTAATCGTCAAAATCGTGTGGGCGAAGCTTATTCGTAGTCGTACCAATCGCGCCATATGAGAGCGCCGCAATGCCAACAAAGCGAATGCGCAAAGCCGGCACTTTTTCCTTGGCGATTTTAATCGCGGCGAGCATCTCAGTCGTCGGAATGTCGCCGGCCGCAGCGACGATAATATCCGGATTATTATCAGAGGCGAACTGGTAAATCGAACAGCCTTGTTCGAGCTGGAAGCGCGCGTGATTAATGTCAATCCAGCGCGGCTGAGGGTTTTTGTTGAATGTTGTAAGGTTTACAACATTTTTGGTCTGCATCATATATTCCCAGGCTGCAACTGCCGAAACATCATCGGCCGGGAAGAAGCAGTTCACGAGATTTGAAGGCTTGGCGAGCAAGCTCGAAATGAGGGCCGGATTCTGGTGCGTGTAGCCGTTATGATCCTGACGCTGCCAGCAAGAAGTGGAAAGCAAATTCAGCGGTTTGACATCTGGGCGCCAATCACAAGCGTTGCTCTGCTTGAGGAATTTCAAATGCTGGTCGAGCTGTGAAGAAACGATTGGGAAGAATGATTCATAGGATGTCATACAGCCGCTACCACCACTCAAAATGTGGCCGGCGAGCACTGCGAAGAGTGTGTTTTCGGAAAGCATTTCAATAACACGGCCATCGCGCGCGAGGTTCTTATCCCATGGTTCGATTTTGCCGCCCCATGCGCGGTTCGATGCCTCAAAAACAGTTGCGAGCTTATTCGAAGTCGTCTCGTCTGGTGAGAAGAAATAAAAATCTGGGTCCTGATACATTTGCTCGCGCAAACATTCGCCGAGAGCTAACGCGCTCGAGTATTCTTCGGCGCCTGGGTTATCAATCCTCGTGGGCAAATTCATGGTAGAGCTCCTTAAAGTTATACGATTTCAGCCATTTTTCTAGCATTTCGAGTTGTTCGCGATCAGTCTTTGCCTCCGGCAACGGCACCTGGTGTGAAGCGCAGTTCCCTTCAAGCTTCGTGCCAGCAAGTTCAGCCGGGCCAGTGTAGCCTTTTGGCGTTTTCATAATAATAAAAGTATTCGACTTGAGATTCTGTAGGACAATTTGAAATTCTTCCGTATTCGTACCGTCGACGATTACTGGGTCGTAGCCAAAACCGCGGAAGAGTTGCAGGAGCTCACGTTCGCTACTGCGGCCGTAAATCGTTGGCGCGGAAATCTTGTAGCCATTGAGATGGAGAATCGGCAAGACGCGACCGTTCTTATCAGAGCGAAGAAGCTTATTGAGGTTGAGGCTCGCAAGCGCCGTAGCGGTTTCGAGCTCGCCATCACCAATCAAAACAGCAATGAATTTTTCTGGTTTGCCTAGCGCCGCGCCATAAGCCGTCGCGAGCGAATAACCAAGCTCGCCGCCTTCGGAAATCACGCCCGGCGTGAATGGACTGGCATGCGACGGAAAGCCGTATGGCCAAGAAAACTTGCCGCAAATAAATTCGAGACCATGGAGATTTGGCGTCGCATCCGGGTAGGCTTCGAGCAAGTCGCCATCGTAGAATAAGTTAGCTTGCAAAGCTGGGAAGCCATGGCCTGGACCCAAAATAAATTGCATATCCGGGAAACGCGCTTTGAGATTGGCGTAGGCAATATTAATGCCCGGGCAAGAACCCCAATGGCCGAGCAAGCGCGGCTTGACGTCACTGAATTCGAGCGGACGATTGAGCAAAAAGTTATCCTGCAAAAAGATTTGCGCAACCGCCAAATAGTTACAAAAACGGATGCGCTGGTTGATCTTTTCGATACTAATGCCCAGCCCGTACATGCTTTTATTTTAGCATAAACGGGATTAGAAATCGACGCGAAGCAACCAGTTTAGAACGGTTTCTTTAAAGATTTTGTTGACTTTCTTTGCCTTGGCGCCGACGATAT
>JAFYZJ010000020.1 GCA_017548735.1 Candidatus Saccharimonadota bacterium
AGCCACGGCAGCAGTGTAGCAGTGCCGATTAGGCCGATAATACAGACGGCGATGACGCCTATTTTGTACCAGTCGAGCGGTTTCTTTGTGACGCGGTAGACCATCTGAATTCCCACACAGGCAAGCAAGCAGGTCGCGCAAGTCCCAATATAAGCTTCGTCGATATTGAAGATTTTTCCGAGTAGCACTACGGCTCCAATTAGGATAACGTCGGCGAGTCCTCCCGGCACGGAGCGGCGCAGAATATTGCTCACGAAGCTGCCGCGAATCAAATCATGATTTGGTGCTTGTGAAAGCAAGAAGCCCGGGATGCCAATTGTGAATATTGCGATAAGCGAGACTTGGCGCGGCAAAAGCGGGTAACTTGCTGCAAAGAGAATTGCAAATGTTGCGGTGAGGAATGAAAAGACATTTTTAACGAGGAAGAGGCTACCGCTGCGCTCTAGGTTGTTAACAACACGGCGACCTTCCGTCACGACGTCTGGCATGCGCGAGAAATCTGATTCGAGCAATACGAGTTGCGCGGCTTGCGCGGCAGCATCGCTACCGCTCGCCATTGCGACTGAACAGTCTGCATCGCGAAGCGCGAGCACATCGTTGACACCATCGCCTGTCATTGCGACCGTATGACCATCGGCCTGTAATGCCTTCACGAACTTGCGTTTTTGCTCTGGCGTCACGCGACCAAAGACGGTGTATTTGCGGAGTGCCTCGGCGATTTCTTTGTCGGTCGTGAGGCGGGAAGCATCAATATATTTACTAGCGTTAGCAATCTTCGCTTTCTGGGCAACTTCGGAAACGGTGAGTGGGTTGTCGCCGGAAATCACTTTGATCGCTACGCCTTGATCGGCAAAATATTTGAAAGTCTCCGGCGCGTTTTCGCGCACTGGATTCATCATCAAAACCAAACCGCATGGCGTAATTTTGCTACTGAGTTTTTTGCCGTCTGCTTTGCCGGCGTAAGTTGCGAAGAGCAATACGCGGTAGCCTTTGCGGCTGTGTTTTTCAATTTCGTCGGCGTATTTTTTGTAGTCTTTGCCGAGCAAGAATTCCGGCGCGCCGAGCACATAACTGCCATCCGCGAAATTCACGCCACTATACTTAAATTCGGACGAAAAGCCGGACACGCTTTTGGCTTTTTGTTTCGCTTTGTCGGAGAAGAATTTCTTCATCGCTTCCATCGTAATATTGTCGGCGCTCTGCGCGTGCGCGAAATCGCAGAGCAGCTGCTTCAAATCTTCGCGCTTCATTTTGCCGAGCGGCAAGAAGTCGGAAACGAGCATCGTATTGTCGGTAATCGTGCCGGTCTTATCGACGCAGAGCACGTCGACGCGCGCCAAAGTCTCGATACTCTTCATATCGTGCAGAAGCACTTTTTTCTGCGCGAGTTTAATTGCGGAAATTGCGAGCGCGATGCTCGAGAGCAAGAAGAGGCCTTCCGGAATCATGCCAATTACCGCGGCGACGGCAGCCTGCACGCTGTCCTCAATCGGCGCCTGATTAAAGAAGAAACTCTGAACGAAAATGAAGCCACCAATCGGAATGATTGCGATACCCGCAATCGTCACGATGCGGTTGAGTGAGCGAATAATTTCAGATTGTTCCTTGGTCTTGATTTTCTTCGCCTGCAAGGTGAGTTGTGAAATGTATGAATCGGCGCCGACCTTCGTGAGTTTGGCGCGGCATTCGCCGGAAACAATGAAGCTGCCGGAAAGTAATTCGTCGCCCGCGCTCTTTTTGATTTCGTCCGCCTCGCCAGTGAGTAAAGATTCGTTGACGGCAACGTCACCGGAAATAATTTTTGCGTCCGCCGGAATTTGGTTGCCAGCGCGGAAAACGACGATATCGTTCAAGACGAGCCATTCGGCATCAACCTTCTTTTCCTTGCCTTCACGAATTACGGTTGCGGTCGGTGCATTCAAAATCGAAAGGCGATCAAGCGTAATCTTTGCGCGGATTTCCTGAATAATACCAATCAACGTATTGCAAATGATGACCGGCAAAAAAGTCAAATCGCGGTATGAGCGAACGAGGCAGAGAATCACTGCAATCGCCAAAAAGACAAAGTTGAAATACGTAAAAACATTCGACGCGACAATCTTGCGAAAAGACTTTGACGGCGGCGTGACGGATTTGTTATAAAGCTCGGCATAGCGCAGTTTCTGCACTTGCTCGCGCGTGAGGCCATAATCGGCGTCGACATCAAAAATATATTCCGAAGTGTCGCGCAGTCCTTGACCTCTGTGTTGCATATTCTTAGTTTACCATGGCATAACAGATACGTCAGCTCTTGCATTTTTAATACGATTATGCTAATATTGCGATAGAAATTATAAAAACAAACAAGGTCAACATGAAAAATAAGAAATCTCTTGTAGCTATCATTGGTATACTCGCAGTCGCAGCGATTGGCTTTACGATTGCTTACAACTCTGACTTGATGTCATTTAATAACAATTTTGGCACCGGTTTGTACCGCACGGAAGTCTCCGATACTTTCACTAGCCCACTCGACTGGAAGCCTTGCGACACGACCGCAAAAACGATTGCCGTGAAGAATACTGGTACTGTCGATGTTGCTGTCCGCGTCAAACTCGACCAGTACTGGAAGAGCAAGACTGGCGGCGATCTCGCGATGCTCGTCGATTCGAACGACAACCCGCTCACGACTATTAACTTCGCTAACGACTATGCTGACTACTGGCAGAAGAGCGGCGATTGGTATGTTTACAAAACTGCGCTCGCGCCAAACGCTACCACGCATGCTTTGATTCAGAGCGTATCTTTGAGCTGCAACGCGAACCTCGTCGGCGAAACGACTTATTCGGCCGATGGTAAAACGGGCGAATCTGGCAACGGTGCCTACAACGGCGCAAGCTTCCATGTAGACGCGGATATTCAGACTATCCAATACGACGCTATTAACGAATGGAACTAGTATGAAGAACAAAAAAGCCCTCATCGCAATCGGCGCACTCTCGGTGTCGGCTCTGATTGGTGGCAGCATCGCGTACTTCACGACGCAGGCTTCATTTGGCAACGAATTTCATGTTTCGACCTTCCAATCGCAGACCAGCGAATCATTCACGAGTCCGACAAATTGGCAGCCGTGCGACGTAACGCCAAAAGTCATTACGGTTACAAATAGCGGCAGTATTGCGCTCGGTGCACGCGTCAAACTCGAGGATTTTTGGAAAGACAAGAACGGCAACGACCTGGCCGACTTGATGAAAAATGGCAATAAACTCACGACGATTAACTTCCACGATGGTTGGGAAAACAAGTGGGAGCTCCGCGACGGTTGGTATGTTTACAAGACTGATTTGGAGCCTGGCACTTCGACTGAACCATTGATCGATAGCGTCTCGCTTAGTTGTGAGGCTAACTTGACCGGCGCGATCGTTTGGTCGGCTGATGGCAAGACCGGCGAAACCGGCAACAGCGATTACGCTGGCGCAAAATTCCATGTGAACGCAACTATCCAGACGATTCAGGCAGACGCAATCTCTGAATGGGATTGATATGTCGTTTTACGATAAAGACATTTCGGAAATTGAATACGAACTCGGCGCGAGCGAGCTAGGCCTCAAGCGCACTGAAGTCAAAGAGCGTCGCGCTAAATACGGCGCGAACGTTTTGCCAAAAAAGAAAAAAGATAGCATCTTCAAAATCTTTTTCTGCGAATTTCTTGATCCGATGATTTTGTTGTTGCTTGTCGCAATTGCTGCTTCGGTGATTGCGGGCGAAGTTGTTGACGCAATTGTAATTGCGGTAATTATTTTGGCGGATGCCGTGATGGGCGCCTACCAGGAAAACCGCGCCAACACGACGGCAGAATCGCTCGCGAATTACATCAAAGTCAAAGTGCGCGTTTTGCGCGAAGGCGAAGTTGAGCAGATTGATGCCGAAGAGCTCGTGCCAGGCGATTTGATTTTACTTGAATCGGGCGACAAAGTTTCGGCTGATGCTCGTATTCTGGAAGTGCAGAATTTTACGGTCGATGAATCGATTTTGACTGGCGAATCAGTGCCGGTTTCAAAAACTGCGGACAAGATTCGCAAGGACCATGCGGCGCTCGGCGACCAGCGCAACATGGTGTTTTCTGGTACGACCGTAATGACGGGTCGTGCGCGGGCGATTGTTGTGCGCACTGGTCTCGAAACCGAGCTTGGCAAAATTGCTGATACTTTGAATCGCACAGACAAAGCGAAGTCACCGCTCACGCAGCGCGTCGAAAAATTCTCGCGCCAAATCACAATTATGATCGTGGCGATTGCGATTGTAATTGCCGCCTTACTGCTCGCTAAGGGCTATTCGCATACCGACATATTAATTACGGTCATTGCTTTTGCGGTTTCGGCGATGCCGGAGGGCCTGCCACTCGCGCTCACGATGGCTCTCAGTATCGCGTCGAATCGCATGGCGCGCAAAAATGTGATTGTGCGCAAACTCAATGCCGCCGAATCGCTCGGTAGCTGTACGGTAATTGCTTCGGATAAAACTGGTACTTTGACCGTAAATCGCCAGACGGCGAAAAAGATTGTTTTGGTGAGCGGCGAAAGCTATGACGTGAGCGGCACCGGCCTTGATACGACGGGCAAAATTACTGGCGAAAACCCAGAAAAGACGGCGCCGCTTTGCTTACTTGGCGCGCTCAACAATGAAGCGGAACTTGCCGGCGACAAATCGAGTGGCGACTCGGTTGATTTGGCATTTTTGGTGCTCGCGAAAAAAGCTGGCATTTCGACGCGCGGCTATAAAATTATCGAACGTGTCCCGTACGAATCGGCTAATAAATATTCCGCCGTTTTTTACGAACAGGAAGGTAAGACTTATTGCACGGTAAAAGGTTCGCCAGAAGTAATTGCTAACTTCTGCGGCACGAAGAAATTCCTGAAAGATAGTGAAGCCTTGGCGACGGACGGCTATCGCGTGATTGCGTTAGCGTCGGCGCCGGTCGCGAAAAAAGAAAAATACTCCGCAAAAGACATCAAAGATTTGAAATTCGCAGGCCTTGTCGGCTTCATTGATCCGATTCGCAAAGAAGCAGTTGCTTCGATTAGCGAATGTCATCGCGCCGGCATTCGCGTTCTGATGATTACGGGTGACCACCCACTTACCGCGACTTCAATTGCGCGCGATTTGAAGTTGATTGATGACGATACGCAGGTGACTTCGAGTGAGGAGGTCGAGCAATATTATTTGCGCGGCGAGCAAGATTTCGATGAGTTTGTGGCGCGCAAAATTGTCTTCGCCCGCGTGACGCCGCTACAAAAATTACACATTGTCGAATCGCTGAAACGCCAGGGCGAATTCGTCGCAGTTACTGGTGACGGCGTGAACGATGCGCCGGCCTTGAAGAGTGCAAACATCGGTATCGCGATGGGATCCGGCACAGACATTGCGCGCGAAACTTCCGACATGATTATTGCGGACGACAATTTCAAATCGATTGTTTCTGGCATCAAAGAAGGCCGCGTCGCCTACGCCAACATTCGTAAAATTGTCTTCTTCCTCATTTCCTGCAACCTTGCCGAAACGATTTTCTTCTGCCTCGCGATTGCCTTTGATATGCCGATGCCATTCGTGGCGGTGCAGTTACTGTGGCTCAACGTTGTGACGGACGGCATTCAGGATTTTGCGCTGAGCTTCGAGAAAGCAGAGAAGGATATCTTGCGCGAAAAGCCGCGCAATACCAAAGAATCAATTTTCAACCGCAGCCTCATGGCGCAAATTGTTTTCTCGGCCATCGTCATCACGGCAGTCGTCTTCGGCGCCTATCGGTATTTCCTTACTGTCATGCAGCTTGATCTCGTGCTCGCGCGCAGCCTCACGATGTGTTTGATGGTCTTTATTCAGAACATCCACGCCTTTAGCTGCCGCAGTGAAAAGCAATCGGCCTTCAAGATTTCTTTGCGTAGCAACCCGGTCTTTCTGTTTGGTATTGCCGGTACGATTCTGTTGCAGCTCACCGTTATGACATTGCCGATGCTATCGCAATTCCTTCAGACCGTGCCACTCCAGCCGCTTTGCGTGATTGAGCTAGCGGGGCTTGCATTGATTATTCTCGTGGCTGTCGAAATCTACAAACTCTTTATCCGAGTTATTTCGAAGCAATGAAAAAGGGAGCCTTAACGAGGCTCCCTGTTGGTTTTTAGAAGGTCGATGATATCTGACGGTTTTCTTAAACCTATACCGTAGGCCATAGCGGAGATTAAGCAGATTCCTGCTATTATGGCAAAACCGATTTCGCCGGCATAAAGCGCCCAATAGACTAATCCATCACTTTCTCTTACTCCATCAAGGAGAATTCCTAAGCCAATCGAACTACCTAAGCTCGCTACGCAACTGACGAAGAAACAAAACCAGGTATCTTTCTTTTCCTTCTTGTAGTCGTGAAACTCAAAGTTTTCACTGTAGGATCTAGATGCTTTTTTCATAGTCCCCACCTCCTAACGCAATCTATAACTTCTATTATACCACACTTCGCTAAAAATGTCAATAAATGCTTATGGTATACTGGAAATATGATCAGTTCTGCCGTTTTGCAGTGGATTGCGGTTGTCGCCATGACGATCGACCATATCGGGTATTATTTCTGCAACGATTTCTTTCCTCTGCGCGTCATTGGTCGCCTCGCGATGCCAATTTTCTGTCTGCTGCTTGCTGAAGGTTTTGTGCATACGGAGTCGCGTCCGCGCTATTTTGCGCGCCTGATAATCTTCGGCGTAGCTGCGCTCGCTCCGCACATGGCGCTCGCGGTTTTGATGCATGAACATCCGTCGCTCAATGTATTGTTTACGCTCGCGCTTTCGCTTATCGCACTGGTTTGCGTTGAAAAGAAGCGTTGGTATTTGCTCGGACTTTTACCGATTTTTGCGCTCGCTATTCTCGTCGATTTCGAGTATGGCATTTGGGGTGTGCTGATGACGATTGGCTTCTATTTTGCGCGTCAGCTATTCAAACATAATCGTCCGATTCTCATTCTCGCTCAGCTGCTCGTGCTGGCGGCGGCAAACATTTCGCTCTTGTTCCAATATGGCTGGATGATTCAGCTCTGGGCAATTGCGGCCATCGTGCCAATCGCGCTCTACGGCGGCAAAAAAGGCCACCGCGTCGGCGGGCGCTTCTTTTACTATTATTATCCACTACACCTATTCGTGATTTTGCTGATCAAACTATTGTTTTACTAGAACCGCCATCGTGGCAACAATGCGGAAAACGTATTCGTCAGCATGCTCGCCGAGGAATTCGTTGACGGCGCGGCCGCTGCCTGGCAAACGCGCGTTGCGATAATCGTGCACGACAATAATGCCGCCCGCAACCATGCGCGGAGCGACAAGCTCAAGACTAATTTTGATGGAATTGTAAAAATCGCCATCGAGCAAGGCAAACGAAATCTCGTTCGGCAGATCGGAATTTTCAAGCTGATCAAACCAGCCCTTCGTGATGACTGGTTCTGGCAAGTCGTATTTTTTGAACTTGCTGCGCACGGTGTCTGGCGAAGCCTTTAGTTCGCCGGCGACAAAACGCCAGCCATCCGCCGACTTATCTTCGGCGGTTTTTTCTGGCAAACCTTCAAAAGAATCATAGAGATAGAGCCACTTGTCTGGCTGGTTGCGCAGTGCGTCGGCCAACAAAATTGAAGTGTCGCCTTCGTAGCAACCAAACTCAACCACGTCCCCCGAAAGGTCGAGTGTCTTGTCGAGCTCCGCGAGCAATAATTCGGTCTCGCGATTTGGAATCTGTAATTCTTTAGGCATCCAAGAAACCAATTTCTTTACAAAGGGAAGCAAAGCGTTCGTGGAATTCTTTGATTGTGCCGGAGTTGTCGACATAGTAATCGGCGATTGCGATTGGGCCGCCCTTTTCGAGATTCTCAATTTCGGTCTTATCGCGCTCAGCAGCTTGCTGCGGATTGAATGGACGCTCTGGACGTTCGGCGAGGCGCTTGCGGCGCAAAGCCTTTGGTACGACGACAGCCACGACGGTCATTTCGGTTGGGAATTCTTGGCGCAGAATCTTGTATTCCGTCCAAGTATAAAGACCATCGAGGACGATGCGTTTTTG
>JAFYZJ010000021.1 GCA_017548735.1 Candidatus Saccharimonadota bacterium
CACAACGACCGCTTCTCCGGCTCATTGGTTTCCCAAACTAACAAATTCACCAGCTCGTTTGAAAGATTCATGGATGTGATAATTTGGGACTTACTACCGATTCTTACCTATGTGGTTTCGGTGACGGTGATTTTGTGGCAACGCACGCCAACCTTCACCCTAGTTATTCTGGGCGCCGTCGGCTGCTATACTTTGTTCTCGGCTTTGTCATTTAAGAAAATCGCCGATTATGGCGAAGACGAAGCTGCCGCTACCGCCAAAAAGACCGGCCAACTCTCAGATTCGATTTCTAACATCACCTCTGTCAAATCCTATGCCAAAGAAAAACACGAGCAACGCCGCTACAACCGCTTCCAAAACGGCTGGCTGAGTGTGTCGTACAAATTGATGCACGCTACTATTAAGCGCGACCTGCTCTTCAGCATCTCCATCATGGGCCTCACCGCCGCCATGCTTTTCTTCCTGATGACCGGCACGATTTGGTTCGGCCTTTCAATCTCGACCTTGGTCCTTATCGTCACCTATTCCGAGACCTTGCTCGGCGACCTTTACGACATCACCCACATTTTTAGGGATATGAACCGCAGCTTTGGCGATGCGCGCGAAATGACCCGCATTCTTGACCTTGCCGACGAAGTAGAAGATATTCCTGGTGCCAAAAAACTCGAAGTGAAAAAGAGCGAAATTGTGTTTGATAACATTACTTTCCGCCACCACGAAGCCAAAGAAAAAATCTTCAAGGATTTCTCGCTCACCATTAAGCCAGGCGAACGCATCGGCCTCGTGGGTGTTTCTGGCTCCGGCAAAACCACTTTAACTCGCCTACTTCTTCGTTTTGCCGATGTGGACGCTGGCAAGATTTTGATCGACGGCCAAGATATCAAGACTGTCACCCAAAACTCTTTGCGCGAAAACATCGCTTACGTGCCACAGGAAACTGCGTTGTTCCACCGCAGCATCGCCGAAAACATTGCCTATGCCAAGCCAGAAATCGACGAAAAGGAAATCATCCGCGCCGCGAAGCTCGCCAACGTGGACGGCTTCATTAAAGATTTGCCAAACGGCTACGAAACACTAGTCGGCGAACGCGGTATCAAGCTTTCTGGCGGCCAACGTCAACGCATCGCCATCGCCCGCGCCATCTTAAAAGATGCCCCAATTCTAGTTCTCGATGAGGCGACCTCCGCCCTCGACTCCGAATCCGAGGCCTTGATTCAAGATGCTCTCGGCAACCTCATGAAAAATCGCACCGCCATCGTGATTGCGCACCGTCTCTCTACTGTGGCTAATCTTGATCGCATTGTAGTGCTCGAGGATGGCAAGATCGTGGAACAGGGAAGTCACAAACAATTACTCGCTAAAAAGGGTAGCTACCACAAGCTCTGGTCCCGCCAATCTGGTGCTTTCTTTGAAGACTAAGTGGCGGGCCAGGCGGATTCCGCACTGCGGACTTAGAGGCCTCGTAAAAAACACAACAAAAACGCGAAATTCGAAAAGCAAAATTGAACCCTCCACTGGTGGGTTCTTGCTTTTCTCATTCGGTTTTGCTGTATTTTTTACGCCCTCTAAATCTTAGAAAGCAGTGCGGAATCCGCCCCGCCCCGCCCCCGTTCCCCAAAACAAACAACAGGGGTAGCGTATTGACATTTTTAAGCATATGTGCTATAATAAAGATATGTAATATATGCGCCTCGAGTGCGCATCGAATATTCACAATTTGTTTTTCGAAAGGAGATACGTGCATGATAGCAAGACAGATGGAAAGAGTATGTAGGTCCGCCGATAGTTTTATTTCTTTAGAATCTGTTGGTATGCCTAAAGAGTTCGACGAACGAATTCATCGTTACATTTCCAACGACGACGATGATTTCTGGGAAACACACTGGGTCTGGGAAAATCACTACGAATATATTCAGTATGCCTTATGGGATATCCGATGTAACTACCGGGCAACAAATATGAATTATTCGCCAGTGGACGATGATGAAACCGGATTTAACATCTTTTCAGATGAAGAATGGCAATCGGTGTGTCAAGCATTGGTTAACGAGGGGTTCGTGAACCCAAATTTCGATATGGGACCAGTCAATCAGGCTATTGGCGCGTCGGTTGTAGGATATTTCTGGGAAGACATTTATGATGCGCCCTTTGAGTTTTTTAACTGGTGCTACGAGCATTTAGGTGGCCGAAAGCATATTTCGATCAGTAACGAATTGCTCAAAACGATTGTTGGGATGATGTTTTATTCTCCGGAGCAGCGTGCGCTATTCAAGTGGATATCTGAAAACGGATACTATATTGTGACGAGATGCAACGATGCCCAGAAAAAGGAATATTTTGCCATCTATAGAGGCAGTGACTACCGAGATTACGAGTTGACGGAAGCCGAACAAGACGTCGCAAGAAGCGTTAAACGTATTCTGGATATGTGGAAAGATAGCGCCAACTTATACAAAACAATTGAGGCAGCGTTAACGCTAGGCCAAGCCTAAAAGCCTTTCAAGAAACAGATTTCCCCGCGACCTTAGGGTTGCGGGGATTTTTCATGCTTGCAACAG
>JAFYZJ010000022.1 GCA_017548735.1 Candidatus Saccharimonadota bacterium
CGCTCCTGTCGCCCGTCCAGTTCAGGCACACCCAGTCGCAAAGCCAGCGCCAATTCGCGCTGCCGCACAGGAATTCCCTGCTCGCCCAACCGTGAAGCTAGCACCACGCCCAACTCAGGCTCAGCCAGCACTCAAGGTTGCCGAAAAGCCAACACCAAAGATTACCGAAGCGAAACCAGTACTCAGACCAGTTGAACCAGCACCAAATGCGAATAATTACTCGCTCGGTGTCCGTTCCCCATTCCTTAATACTGACGCCAAGGTTGAAAAACGCCCACTCGGCAACAATATTCCAGAGACGAGCGCTTCCGCCCTTCACAGCACGCGCAATGTTTACAGCCAGAAATCCGCTCTCAAAAACACCGAAGCCGCCAAGAAACACATCGTCACCGAAGGTGGCAAAAAGAAATCCGGCTGGCTCTGGGCCCTCATTGTTCTCGCCGTTATCGCCGCTGGTGGCGGTCTCGGCTACCTTGCTTATCTGATTGTCTTTGCCAAATAGGCTATTATCTGATATAATCTAACGGTACGTATCCCTTGGTGGGTATAGCTCAGCTGGTTAGAGCGTCGGTTTGTGGCACCGAAGGTCGAAGGTTCGAACCCTTTTACCCACCCCATACGTAATTTGGAAACACGCGGGTTTCATATAACGGTTATTATGTGAGTTTTCCAAACTCAACATGAGAGTTCGACTCTCTCAACCCGCACCAACAAAAAACGACCCGAAGGTCGTCTTTTTTATTCTATTCTCTATTAGTCTCCAACTATGTATGGATCCGTCGATGCACCGGTTCCGCTTTTGTATGTAGTGCCAGCCTTAAGCGAAACAACTGGTCGAATCGCATTCTTCCAAGAATATGTCATATCGTCTACTTGATTGCTCGAAGCGTTGCCATTCCATTGGACGATTTCTGCCGGCCCAAATTTTTCTTGAGAAGAACCTGCCGGCCTATAGGCAGCCCTGAAGAAATAAGGAGAAATTGTCCATGAATATTTGCCATTACATAGATATAAGAAACACGGGCTTTCCGAACTCCACATGCGGACACCCGCTATCATTAATTCGTCGGCAGTCAATAGCCCAACTTTATGGTTTAGCTTTCCGTTAGTGGTATTTGTTTCATTTTTAGTGAATGAATCATTTTTGCTACCACAATCTAAAGTAGGCTTAGGAATATCAGTGCTACCAGAGCCGTATAGCCTGGCAGATGCGGAATGTTCGCTCCTACTAACCTTTGAGTCCTTGCTCTTTAGTGAGCCCTCTCCAAATCTTCTGTCATTGCAAAATACCGTATCTTCTAAATCATCCTCATATTCATCAAGCCCCTCCTCTGCAAACCATGACTCTATTACTGTCTTCGCATTACTATCAGTAGTATTCGTAAACATCGCATTCTTCACATCGTCTATATCATCATATCCGCCAATTGGGATATACTCTATCCTATTCGAGGACAACGCATCTAATATATACCCTATCTTCGTGCCGTCACAGACCTCAGAGCCATCGGTGCAGAAATAATGATATTTGCTTAAACGGTTTCGCGAGTATAATGTAGGAAAATAACCTTTTATATATTTTCCGGAATCCATATTCAGGCTATACGTGTTCCCATTGCGAGAAACATTATTTGAAAAAACCATCTCGGACATACTTGCCGCTTCATTCGGCACAATGCGCGTGCCATACATATAGCCAACATCGGCTGGAGATTCGGATTCAAGATTATAAGCAAATGTATTGACGCCATTGTAGGTGATAGTACTATCGGCGCCAGTCGCCAAACACTGCAAAACATTCACGCCATCAACCTCAACATTAGTAGGCTCGCCATTATACACCATTTTCACGCCACCAGTCTCAGTTGTTCGCACAATTTTCCAACATTTTCCTCCCCATATGACATCGTTGTTCGTATCAATCTTCCCGCCACGGAAATAATATACCGGATAGTACTCATCTGATTCCCCCGAGAATGTATATACAAGCCCTTTATGGTCACTCCATATCGCATTCTCAAAATATCTATAATCCATATTCGTGTCCAGGCCCTTAGTTCTACAAGCAACTTTATCGTAAATAATATCCGAATCACAATCGGCATTATAAGCCCAGGCTGTCTTCTGATCCGCCTGGATAGTTTGCCCAGTTATCTTCAGGTGATAAGTGGCACCAGCATATTCATAATCGAGATCCAAATCCGCTGTACAGTTGAACGTAACTCCAGTAGTCAAAGTTTTCGTCGTTTCGCCTTTTTTCAAATCAACATCATAGTAATAATATCCGCCTGGACTTAGAGTCCAACCAGAATCCTCAAGAAAATTGATAACTGCTAATTTCCTACCGCTAGCATTAGATACTAATGGCAACTCCCACCCCTTAGCGGAAATCCACTGCTCTTCCAACTTTACTCGAACAGCAACGTCTACATTCGCGTCATTCGTTATAGTAAAAGTTTTATCAACTGTTTCGCAAGTTGTCCAATTTGACGGACTAGTAAACTCTTCCGTAAAAGATGTTTTTAGCTCACCGACGCCGAACAGGTTAGCTATAATTGTAGAGTCTTGGCTAACCGCAAAAGCAACCCCGATACCAGCTAAAACGATAATAGCGGCCACAATAACTACTTTTTTCCCTCTCTTCATAATTCTCTCATTATTAATAATGCTACTGCTTATATTTTACCACTTATTAATCAGAGCAAAAACAAGACGCAATTCTGTTTTTGTCCCCGTTGAGCTTATGCCAAGTCGGACGAAACGCGGTTCACTTCTTCCATCGTGGTAATGCCGGTCAAAGCCTTCATCGTACCATCCTGACGCATTGAAATCGTGCCCTTCATCTTTGCAACACGCATAATATCGCCAGACGTTGCATGCGCAACAATCAATTTCTGAATATCGTCATCAACCGTAATCGTCTCATAAAGACCGACACGACCCATATAACCGCCCGGCGCATCTTCCGTCTCGACGCCCTTCACCATCGTGAAGCTTGGCGAGTCCGCAAGTGGCAAAGTACCATAGCCAAGGCGCTCCGAAACCGAAGCAACTTCCGCAGCGGATTGCGGCAACATATTCCCTACTATCTGCTTAATCGCATTCGTTTCGAGCTCAGACGTCTGATAGCTTTCGCGGCGTTCCGAAACGCGGCGCGCGAGACGCTGGCCAATAACTGTATTCAAAGTCGAAGCGAGCAAGAATGGCTCAATACCCATATCGAGAAGACGAGGCAAAATACCTGCTGCCGAGTTGGTGTGCAAAGTCGAGAACACCAAGTGACCAGTAAGAGCCGCCTGGACCGCAAGGTTCGCCGTCTCTGCATCGCGAATCTCACCAACCATCACTACGTCAGGGTCCTGGCGCAAGATCGAGCGCAAACCGTTCGCGAAGGTCAAACCCGCATCGTTATTAATCTGAATCTGATTCACGCCATCCATCTTGTACTCGACCGGATCCTCGAGTGTGACAATATTAATCGTTTCGTTCTTAATCTTCTTGATCAAAGCGTACAAAGTCGTGGACTTACCAGAACCCGTAGGACCAGAAGTCAAAATCATGCCGTTCGGCTGAGCAATACCGGCAACAACGTCCTTAAGCGCGCGACCCGTAAGACCCATATCCTCGACTTCCATCGAAGTACCAGACTTATCCAAAAGACGAATAACCACCTGCTCGCCCCAAACCACTGGCGAAGTCGCAATACGAAGGTCAATCTCCTTGCCGTTCACAATCACCGAGAACTGACCATCCTGCGGTATACGGTGCTCATCAATCTTGAGCTTCGCCATAATCTTAATACGCGAAACTAGTGGCGGCTCAATCGACTTCGGGAGCTCCATCGTCTTGCGCAAAACACCATCGATGCGGCAGCGAATCACGAGCGATTGCTCGAGTGGTTCAATATGCACGTCAGACGCTTTCGTCTTTGCAGCGTAATCAAGAATCGAGTTCAATGCCTTCGAAATTGGCGAGTCCTGCGTAATCGTCTGCGCTTCGTTATTCGCCTGCTGCTCTTGCTCTTCACTCTTCGCAGTCTTATTAATATCGCGCAAATCCGAAACATACTGCGCCATCGCGTTCTGAATACCAGCTTCCGATGTCATCATCGGGAACACTGGCAACTTCACGAGCGTGGAAATATAATCCATGCGCTGGATGTTCGTCGGATCGAGCACTGCTACATAGAGACGGCCCTTTACGACATCGAGCGGAATCACCTTCTGGCGCTCCGCAATCTCACGCGGAATCTTTAAAAGCTTCTCTTTGTCAAACTTAATGTTGCGCAAATCGAGATAAGGCACCTTAATGATAGCTGCCGTCGCACGCTGGATTGCGTCATCGGTAGTTAAGTTATGTGCCTTTGCGACCGCGAGAACTGGCTGTCCATTTTTTTGCGCTTCAACATAAGCCTTCTGCGCCATCTGGCCATCAATAAGACCATCTTCGATCAGAAGTTTAAGTATGCTATCTTGTTGCTCCTTCGTGAGAAGCATTATTATTCCTCCGAATTAGCACTCGTTGGCGCTGTATCTTCGTCTTCTTCGGAAATAATTGGGCGGCACTTCTTTGCAGCAGAATCCCAGACTTCCATTGCACCACAATCGCCGACATAAACCTCGACAGTTGGGTTCAAGGTATATGGGTTAAATGATTCAACATCTGGTTCTTCAACAGTATCGCTAATCGTTTCCATGTAATCAACGGTCGTTACGCGGTCATTTGGATCGCCCAAAATTGCGTTACCGAGGAAATATGAAATCGCAACCGAAACAGCGGCAATCAAGATTACTAATGCTACGTCAGTGTTTTTCATTTCTTTTTCTTCCTCCCCGTACATTTATCGCTGGTGTCATCAGCACAAATCTTCTTCGTCTTCTTTTCAATCTTTACGCCAGTTGCGTAGTAAGCACGGTAAAGCGCGTTCAACTCGATGTTTTTCTCGTATGTCGCATTACCCTGTTCATCGTAGTTATCGACCCAAGCGATGCTTGCCGAAGCGATGTCGAAGTTACGAATCGAGCGCTCAATCAAATCAAGCGACTTCTTAATGTTATTGCTACTATCATTCAAGGAAATCGAAGCGCCAATCGGATCAACAGTCAAACCATCACTAATCGAACCGCCGCTTGCTTCACCGCTCGAGATACTCTCGATGCCGCTACCGTTATTGCTCCAGTTCAAAAGCTGGTTCATACTCGCAAGCGTTGCTTCCTTGTTTAGCTTGGAAGGCAAAGCGTCCGGAATCACGCGGAGCGCCGTACAGGTACGAGCGAGCTCGACGTCATCTATACCGTCTGCGCTAGCGAGACCTTCCATAATTTGCTGAGTACAATCGGTTGAGCGCGTACGTGCAACTGCTTCGAGGCGTTCGCTTTGCGACATCTCGGCAACGCGACCAGAAATCGTCTTCAAGCTAGTCTGGATACTCTTGTAATCAGCAATAATCTTGTCTTTTTCGGAGATCACCTTCGCATTAAAGGCGATAACCTTAGCGAAGTAAATACCGCCAACCAATGTAATACCGAGGAAAACGGATACGATACAGACTGCAATCAACATGTTGCGCTGTGCTTTGTCGATTTTTGCCCACTTCGCGAATGCGACGCCTTTGCCGCGTCCATTCTTTTTCTGCTTCGGGGTTGCTCTATTTGCCATTAGTCACCCTCCTCAATTTCTTCTGGTTTCTCATCAAACATATCGCGAATCTGGATATAAGAATCCGTCACGTTCTGGCGAGTTGGCCCAATCACGCGGACATGCTTGTTCGAAGACAAGAACACTTCGCGACTCATTGGCAACGATGCCGTGAAAGACAATGCCAACTGGCCATCGCTGTTTCTACCATAGTTCGAATCACCAATGTTTGGCGCGTCACTTAGGAGCGGGCAAGCTTCGAGCGTTGCTGCTTCATCGAATTTGCCGTCAGTATACTTCAAGCAGCTACTTTCAAAGTAATAGCCCTTGATACCGGTCGTCTTCGTCAAATCGTCGTTACCGTTGCGATAATGTTCGATGTCACTTTCGCTGAGATAGGTGCGGCGAATCTTGATATCTTCCCTTTCGACAGCCACAGTCTGCTCGGTTTCTTCAGATTCGTCTTCGGTTTCTTCTTCGTTCTCCTCCTCGACAGTATCAGAAGTACTCTTCTCTACCATCGGAGCTTCGCAACCCTTAGTGCCTCTGTGATAAATACCGTAAACAATACCGTTGTTATCGGTCGTCTCGGTGATACAGAAGCTTGGAATTGCAACATATTCATCTGCTTCTTTATCATAGCGCATATAGTTGCCGTAATCGTAGTAAGCGCGTTCAACGTTCTTCTTGAATGCCTCGAGTGCACGGAAGCCGATGCCATTCGATGCCATCGCCGATGCGTCAAAGCTCATCAAGTTTTCGTCGATGTTCATACTAAGCTCGGAAATCCAAACGTGGTTTTCACCAACTGGCAAAATCACATCGAGGATACCAAACACGCGCGAAATCTTAATCTTGTTCTGGTTGAGCGTGGAGAGATTCTTCATCTGATCCTGAATCGTCAACAACTCTTCGGCGTTCTTGAATTTCAAAACGGCCGTACCATATTGCGAACCGCAGCTGCCCTTGCGAAGCGTACCATCAGCGCGGCAAGCAATCTCAGTATCCTGAGCAGCAAGCTTAATGCCCTGGCCGCCGGTGATACCAAACAAAATGACGAAAATACCAGCACAAGCCGCCACGACAATCACGCAAATCAAATAGACGAGGTTGCGAGTGCGCAACTTGCGAAGCAATTCGGCTTTGACATCTGGGACTAGGCTAATCTCGTACATATTATCTTACGTTCGTCCTTTCCGCTAAACCAATCGCCACGGAGAATTCAGATGCGACCTGCGCCAAAGCTTGTTGCTGCTGCGGCGTCACCTTGATCATCTGCCATGGATTACCCTGAATCGTCTGAATGCCGGTCTTTGCCTCGATATACTCTGGCAAGAATGGAATCACGCCAGCGTAGCCAGAAAGCACAATACCGCCAACTGGTACGTTTGGATACTTCGTCTGGAAGAATTTTGCCGATTTCGAAAGCTCAGCGGCAAAGTTTTCAAGCGTATTTTCAAGCGCTTTGAAGACCTGACCTTCGAGCTTATCTTGTGCGAGACCAAATTTCAAAATGAACTGACGAGCCTGGCTCTCTTTCACGTTCAAGGAATTTGCTACCGTGCGAACCAGCACAGAAAGGCCGCCTGGGAGCATGCGAACGAGACGCGGAGCGCCATAAACCATCGAAAGATCAGTCGAATCTTCACCGTAGTCGATAATCAAGCGTGCATCAGTGAGTCCTGGAGGAGTCAAAGCACGAGACATCGCAATCGGTTCTGGTTCCTGAGCAACAAGATTAAAGCCAAATGATTCAACGCTCTCCATACGTTCCTCGGCATATTTTATAGAGGTACAGGAAAGCAAAACTTCGGTTACGGCTGGGTCATTTGGGCTTGGCCCGAGAATTACAAAATCAACCTTGGCATCTTCAACTGCCATCGGAATATACTGATCGACGTGATAACGAATCACCTTCTCCATCGACTTCTTATCTTGAGTAGGAATTTCAACAATCGTCGTGAAAGATTTGCTTGCTGGCAAACCTAAAGCAATATTCTTAGTCTTAATCCCTGCTTGATTTGCGGCGCTCACAATCGTCTCACCGAGACGGCGACGGCCAGCATCACTGCTATCTTGCAATACTTGTCTACTGATTGGAACATATGCAAAACGCTGCAAAGTCCAGCCATGCTGAGCATTGCCGGATAGTTCAATCATTCTTAGTGCGTCTGTGCCGATATCTAACGAGAAGAAGTCGCCCACACCATAACCTAAACTCATACAAAAATTATACCATAAGCACGATAAAGATATCAAATATTTTAAGAGATTTTATACGTTAAATTTGAATTCAACAACATCGCCGTCACGCATCACGTAGTCCTTGCCTTCCGTGCGCATAAGACCCGCTTCTTTCACGGCTTTTTCCGAGCCGAGACGAACCAAATCATCGTAGCTACAAATCGAAGCAGCGATAAAACCACGTTGAAAATCCGTATGAATCACGCCCGCCGCTTCCGGAGCCGTCGCACCCTTTGGAATTGTCCATGCACGCGTCTCTTTCTTCCCCGCCGTAAGGTAGCTCTGGAGGCCCAAAGTGTCATACGCAACATGCACGAGCTGAGTCAAACCATCTTCGGTAATACCATAGCTATCGAGAAATTCTTGCTTGTCTTCCTTGCTCATGTCAGCCATTTCCGACTCGAGTTTCGCATTCACGAACACGCATTTCTGCGGCGCCACCAAATCTGCCAGCTCTTTGCGCTTTGCGTCATCAGTGAGTTCATTTTCGTCCATGTTGAACATGTAGAAAACCGGTTTTCCAGATAGCAAATCCAAACCATCGACCGGCTCAATATGTGTCTGGCCACTCTTCAAAGCCTCAAGCGCCACGCTTGCCTGCTCTGCACGTTTTGCAGCATTTTTATCACCGCCACGTGCTTCTTTCTGAATCTTTGGCAAAGTCTTTTCGAGCGTTTCAATATCCGCAAGTGCAAGCTCGGTTTCGACTGTCTCAATATCGCGCTTTGGATCTGGACCACCCGCCACATGCGTCACATTACTATCTTCGAATGCACGGACAACATGACAAATCACGGCACATTCACGGATATTCGCGAGGAACTTATTACCAAGACCTTCACCTTTTGATGCGCCCGCAATAAGGCCTGCAATATCGACGAACTCAACCGTCGCCGGCACCTTCTTGTCCGACTCGTACATCTTGGCGAGCACATCCAAACGTTCATCCGGCACGCCAACAATACCAGTATTTGGCTCAATCGTCGCAAACGGATAATTCGCCGCAAGCGCACCAGCATTTGTTAATGCGTTAAAAAGCGTGCTCTTCCCAACATTTGCCAAACCAACAATTCCGATTTTCAAACTCATTCTAGCCTCTCTGAGTATTATTCATATCTTATATTATACCTCAAACCATCAAAAAGCCGCCTCTCTGGGCGGCTTTCTTTTTACTCTACTTCCCCGCTTCCGACTTCGCCTTCGTTTTCGCCTTCGGTTTCATCCTCAGTTTCGCCTTCGGTTTCATTATCCGACGTATCGTCAGTGTCAGTTGGCGTCGAGATAACCTTCGTCAACTTAAATGACTTCAAGATCGAATTAATCAAGTCGCTACCCGGCTCATCGGACTGAATCCAAATATAGTGCGTGCGATTGTCCGTCGCCTCAAAGATATACTTGAAGTTCCAAGTCTTCGTCGCTTCGGTGTAATAGTTCACTTCATAGCTATTGAACGTACCGACTTTCTTGGTTGCACCGGAAGTCATCTGTGGCTGTGAAGCGCCCTCGTTCTGCGCCTTTGCAAGCTGCATATTCGCAAATGCTGCTGCCGTCACGACTGTGATGTCGGCAGATTCGAGACGAACCGAGGTCTTACCATCAACGCTCTTATAGAAGACGGAAGCCCCTTCGGTAGCATCAAGCCATTCTTTTGGAACATCGACATAGCCCTGAACTTCGGAACCAATCGACTTGTATTCCTGAACTTCAATTGGCGGTTCTGGATCTGGGTCACCGGAAACTGATGCTGGTTTATTACCGCCGCTACTGCTCTTGCCTTGATTCATCAACAAGATTGCAGCTACGACACCACCGAGCACAAGCACGGCAATCAATGCGATAATAATAACCTTGTTTGGGCCTTTCTTTGCTGGCACGGTTGCCATTGGCTGCATTGGAGCTGGATTATTCTGTGGGACGTTTGCAAAATCCGCAATCGTCGAGCCCGCAGCGCCCATCGGTGCAGCAGCTGGCGCTGCCATTGGGTCAGCAGCATAGGCCTGCTCTACTGGCGCAGCAACTGGCGTCTCATATCCAGGCATCGCAGCTTCAGGAGCTGGCTGAACTGGTTCTTCGACAGGCGCTTCAACTGGCGCGACAGGGGCAGCGACCGGTGGGACTGGTGCTTCAACTGGCGCAGTAGGCGCATCAACAACAGGCGTAGCTTCCTCGACAGGCGAGGCAAAGTCTGTTGGCTGTTGAACTGGTTCTGGATTTGCAACTGGCGTTTCGTATGCGACTGGCGTTGGCGCAGTATCAAAACCACCAAGCGCTTCATCCATACGACGCGACATTTCTGGGTCGATTTCATGCTGCGGCTCTGCTTCTGGCGCTGGAGTCGACTCCTCAAAATCAAGCGGTGGCAACTCTGTGCTATCGCCTGCACTGGTATCATAACTTGTATTTGCCTCAGCCGTATTATCGTAGGCTGCGGCCGTATTTGGATCAGGATTCCCACCCTGAACGCTCAAACCCCCCTGAAATTGATCGTCATCCATTTCGTTTTCTTTCTATTATTAAAAGGCCTAATTGCGCCAATTATATCAGATATCGCTTATGCTTGTCAAAAAATTTGTTCAAAACCGCTTACGCTGTAAAAATTAACTGAAAAATTGTATAATATCCCCCGTGTTAGTTTCAGATTATAATTACGAACTTCCCGAGGAAGTGATTGCCCAACACCCGCCAAAAGTCCGCGGCACTACTCGCCTGCTCGCCATTAACCGCAAAACTGGCGAATATTCCGATAACCGCTACGCAGATTTGGCAGATTTTTTGCAGCCTGGCGACCTCATCGTTTTAAATGACACAAAAGTTATGCGTTCTCGCGTCTTTACCGAACGCAAATCAGATGGTCACCCACGCGAACTCGTTGTCCTCGAACGCCACAACGGCGAAGTCGACCACGTCATGTATCGCGGCAAACTTCACGAAGGCGAAGAACTCGTCGTCAAAAACGTTGAAACCGGCGAACTCACCAACGACATTATTACCATCAGAGAAATTCTCGGCAACGGTACCGCAACTGCTATTGCCGCTCGCCCGCTTGAAGAAATTGCACAAGACTACGGCAATGTCCCCCTTCCCCCATACATGCATCGCAATGCCGAAAAAGAGGATATTGAGCGCTACCAGACCGTCTGGGCTAAAGATCTCGGTTCTGCCGCTGCGCCAACCGCCAGCCTCAATATGACTAAAGAACTTATTCAAAAACTTCAGGACAAGGGAGTCCAAATTAAATACCTCACTCTCCACGTCGGTCTCGGCACCTTTATGCCGATCCGCACCGACAATGTCGAAGAGCACAAAATGCATTCCGAATGGTTCCAGATCCCAGCAGACACTATTGAAGCCATCAAGGCCACCAAAGCTGCTGGCCATCGCGTGATTGCCGTTGGCACCACCGTCACACGCACGCTTGAATTCTGGGCCAAGACCGGCAAAACTGAAGGCGAAGACAACATCTTCATCTACCCCGGCTTCGAATTCAAAGCCATCGATGCCCTCGTCACAAACTTCCACGCACCAAAATCTACCGTCCTAATGCTCACTGCTGCTTTCGCGGGCTGGGATCATCTCAAGCCAGCCTACGAGCACGCCGTCAAAAACGGCTACAAACTCCTTAGCTACGGCGATTCGTGCTTTATTTATTAATTCGTCGGAATCAAACCTGCGGTATCATTACCGAGACGGACGACGATATCCGACATCTTTGCATCCATGAACTTTGTCGCCTTCCAGACATTGTTCACTTTCTCGCGGCTTGCACCGAAGTACAATGGCGTATCGTGCGTAAAGAGCGTTTTGTCGCTACTCAAATTCTGATTGCCAAGCAAAGTCTGTGCTTTCCAGTTACCATTATTATCAGTTGTCTTAAAGTAAATCTTACCGGCCTTGCGATAAATCATCACTTTCTTCGCGCCAGCCGCAACATTAGTGATCTTCTTCGCATCTCTCGCGAGCGAACCGTTCGACTTGTAGTAGACAACATTATTGCCAAACAAGAAGTTAGTAGACGTGTCGTTGCGACGCAAGACGAGACCCGCATACAAATAGTCACCATCTTCTAAGGTCGAGTTCACGAGTGTTGGACGATGGCCGTTCTTGCTCAAATCAAACTCATCAATCGTGAACGAAATCAAGAAATCCTTATCGACATTCTCTTCACTAAACAACTCAACACCCGTATCAATATATTTGTCTTCTGTATGGCGCAAACAGTCGTCACCGGTCATTACATCCGCGCTCTTCATTTCCGTCGTCAACGTAGCCAGCTTACCATTGAAGCTACACTGGCCAATCTGCTCAAAGACCACTGGGAAATCGCCGTCACCCTTGTAGAGCGGGTACAAAATCGTGTCCTTTGGCGGCATCACAAAGCTGCGCACATTCGACGTTTCGCCATCGCTCCATTTATCAAACACTGCGCCATCGAACGACGCTTCCGCGGTCAACTCAATCGTCGCACCAAAGTAGTATTCCCCGCCCTTATCGCGATCAGCCGCATCGACATGAGACAATTCCCCCAATCTCAACATATACTTATCGCGGGCGTATTCATACACAATCGCTGTGTCGCCGTTGCCGCTAATCGTCTCCGTATGGAGTGCTGGCGCTACGAAGCCGGCATATTCTTTCGTTGCTGGCGTCACTTGCTTGCCAGTCGTACCGGTCAAATCCTCAACCTCTTCCTCGGCATTAACATAGTCACCGTTCGGCGTCATTTTCTTATGAATAACTTTATATGGCGTATCCGTCCTTGGAAGCCAAATTGCATACAAGTCGACCTTGTCGCCCGTCGATAGATTCTTTACGGTTTGCTTATCGTCGTAGTAATCACCCTTGCCATCAGCTTGCGTATTCCAGCGGATGAAGTAGCCCTTCACAACAAACTGGTTTTCGTTCAAAGCCTCTTCTTTGTCGTAGACCAACTCTTGGTTTTCCATTTCGCCAGTCGCATTTTCATTGTTGGCATGGAATTCAACTTCATAATGCTTTGGCAAATAGTTTGGCCCGATTACCTTATCGGCCGTCAGTGCAAACTTGACGGTCTTTTCGTGTGACATGTCGCTCCAGCCCGCAAAATCGTAGCCTGGGCGTTCCCACGCCTCGAGTTCAAACTCGGTGCCATAATAATATCTACCCGACTTGCCGCCATTCACATATTTTCCGTTGTAAACCGACAGGTCAAACTGCTTGCGCACGTAGCGATACTCGATTGTTTTTATCGTGTCCGCCGTAATCTGCGTCGAAATCGGGTCTGGCGAATCAAACCCTTCGTAATCGTAAACCGTCGGAGTAACTACGTCGCCTTCCTTTACGGTAAAATCTTCTGTTTTTACGGTCGTATAGGATTCACCATCCAAATCCAATTGTTTATAAACGACTTTGTAATCAACATAAATCTCGACACTGCCCCGCCCCGACTCACCAGCTGGCTTTACGATATCCTTCGACGGAATGTAACTCGTCGAGCGATTATCGTCCGTATCTGGCGTCACTGGGTTAAAGTTCGGATCATCCGGGACAACCGGCTCTGGTTCTGGCTCCGGTTCTGGATCCTTTTCTGGCTCCGGATTAACCGGCGTCAAATCATCCGTACGGCGCGCTACTGGCGTCTCCGGATTATTCGTAACTGTTTCGAGCAAAAGAATCGGTGCTATTACCAAGGCTGCTACAACCATTGCCACCCACGGGCGGTTTGAATCGAGCTTTTTCCTTCTCGCGAAGAAAATAATCGCTACGACAACCAAAAACAACACTGCTGCCCAACGTAAAAGTCCATCAAGGGTCCCAAACCCTACTAGAGTTAAGTCTGAACTCATTTTTTATATTTCACAGCCTAATGTACTTATGTCTATTATAGGGGGTAATTCTTATGCTTGTCAACAGCTCCCTTCTCTTTAACGCCAATATTTGCTAAAATAGCAATAATATGTCGCAATCAAAACTAAAATTTGAAATTGTTAAGCAAAACGGCCTTATGCGCGCCGGTGTTATTCATACCCCGCACGGCGATATCCAGACTCCAGCCTTCGTCGGCGCCGCCACCCGCGCAAGCGTCAAAGCAATTACTCATGCTCAGATGCGCGAGCTTGGCTCGCAAGCCATTCTTGCAAATACCTATCATCTTATTCTCGCCCCTGGCCCAGAACTCATCGAACAAGCCGGCGGCCTCGCCGAATTTACTAGCTGGCACGGTCCAAGCTTCACTGATTCCGGCGGTTTCCAAATGCTCTCTTTAAAGGATGCCAAAATCGATCACGACGGCGTGACCTTCAAATCCCACATCAACGGCGATAAAATTCGCATGACCGCCGAAATTTCCATGCAAGCTCAGTGGCAAATCGGCGCAGATATCCATATGGCTTTCGACCAGGCAATCGATTCTAAAGATAAAAAAGAAGTCGAAAAAGCCATGCGCCGCACCCATGATTGGCTCCCGCGCAACATCAAGGAGCATGCTCGTCTTGCGAAACTTGCCGAGGAATCCGGCAAGCCAGAACAGTATTTATACGCCGTTGTTCAGGGCGGACTCTTCGAAGACCTCCGCCGCGAATCGGCTGAATTCATGGCCGAGCAAGATGTCGACGGTTACGGCATTGGTTCCCTTTACACGACCGAGACTCCCGAAACTGCCAACATGATTAAAATCACGAACGAAATTCTTCCGAACGACAAACCAAAACATTTACTCGGCATGGGCAGCGAGCCTCGCGATTTGTTTATTGGCGCCATGTATGGATGCGACACTTTCGACTGTGTTGCCCCAACCCGCCAAGCGCGCAACGGCGCACTCTACACGCCAAACGGTCGTATTAATATCAAGAACGCTAAATACCGCACCCAATTCTCGCCAATCGATCCAGATTGTGATTGCTATTGTTGTAAAAATTACAACGCAGCCTATCTACACCACCTCTATAAAGTCGACGAGATTACCGGCAAAACTCTCGCCAGTATCCATAACGAACGTTTCGTCGTCCGCATTTGCGACAAGATTCGCGAGTCTATCTTGAATGACACCTTCGAAGACTACATGCGCGATTTCATGGTAAAATATTACCATGAGCAAGATGTATAAGGTCACTGTTGATACAAAAACATTTATTCGCTTTTGGCTAGTCATTCTTGGCTTTGCCGCAGTCGGCTTCCTTCTTTTCAAAGCCGCCACTGGTCTTCTCATCATCGGCGCCGCGCTTTTCATTGCGCTCGCCATCAATCCACTCGTCCGCAAGCTCGCCAAAGTCATCCCGGGCAAAGGCGTCAAGCTCCCGATTGCAATTGCTTATCTCATCATTATCGGTTGTCTCACCGCCTTCTTTGCCATCGTGATTCCGACCATCGTCAACGAATCCGTCAACTTTGCAAAGAACTTGCCAGAAACCGTCAAAACCGTTTCGAATGGCTTCGGTTGGCTCGATGACTTCGGCAGATCAATCGGCATCGAGCATCTCCAAACCGACATCGTCAACAACGTTCAAAACGTTTCTTCCTCTATTGTGAGAGATCTCGGCGCCAACTTCGCATCGAGCATCGGCGCATTCGCCAGCTTCGTCGCCGCCTTCGTTCTCGTCCTCATTCTCGCCCTCTTTATGCTCACAGAAGGTCCTGCCATCGTCGAACAATTCTGGAGCAACTTCAAGGGCGATCCGCAATCCGAGCACGCCCATCACGTCTTTAACCGCATGGCTGAAGTCGTTTCCAAATACGTCTCCAACGCCCTGATGGTCGGCCTCATCAACGCTTGTTGCACCGCGACAACGGTCTTTATCCTCGCCCTCTTCTTCCGCCTCGATCCAGGACTCGCTTTGCCGTTCGGCCTCATCACCGGCGTCTTTAGCCTCATCCCAATGTTTGGCTCATTTATCGGTGGCGCCCTCGTCGCACTCCTTCTCGCCTTCAACGTTTGGGGTGCTGGCCTCGCTTTCATTATCTACACGATTATTTATCTCCAAATTGAAGCCAACGTCATCTCGCCAAAGATTCAGGGCAAAGGCCTTCAGCTCCCTGCCCTCGCCGTCCTCGCCGCCGTCACCGTTGGCGTCTACATGTTTGGCATTCCAGGCGCAATCATTTCCATCCCGGTTGCCGGCTGCATCAAAGTCTTGATCGAAGAATACGGCAAAACCCTCCGCCCAGTAGAAGACGAAAAACCTGAAGAAAAACCAGGCGAAAAACCAGCCGAAAAGAAAACCGACGAGAAAAAACTCATCGCCGAGAAAGCCTAACAAAAAAGAACTGCTACAAAAGCAGTTCTTTTTCTATCCTATCCTTTATAGCGCCAGCGTACTTCCGTTGCGCTATCGAGTAACTCAATGCCAACGTCCGCAATTTCATCGCGCAGTCTATCTGCCGTCGCAAAATCGCGCTCTGCTTTTGCTGCGACACGCGCTGAAATTTTACCTTTTAATTCACCCGAAATATCTGGTGTCGAGGCCGCTAATTCGAAGCCAAATGCTTCGTCCAAGAACTTCAAGAATTTCTCGCTTGGCGCCTTGCCGCTCTTTGCCACAGCATCAATTACCGCAAACGCACCGGCGGAGTTCAAATTCGAATTTAGATTCTCCATAATCTCTTTCTGCTCATCGGCAAAATCTGACTGCTCCACGCCCTGCCAGCGCAATGCCGCAAAATTACGATAGTTCATCAAGCGCGCATGTGCCGCTGCAAGAAGCTCGAATGTAAAGTCGCGCTCCGCCTGATAATGCCCCTGGTAAAGCCAGACTTTATAATCGACTGGCGAGTAGCCGCGCTCAATCAAATCGCTCAAATTATAGACGTTGCCGAGCGACTTCGAAATCTTCTGCCCTTCAATCGTGACATAGTTACAGTGCATCCAAACGTTGCACATTTTCTTACCAAACGCCGCTTCACTCTGCGCAATCTCATTCGTATGGTGAATCGGAATATGATCAATACCACCACAGTGAATATCAATCGGCTCGCCGAGGCGTTCATGAATAATCGTCGAACATTCAAGATGCCAACCAGGATAGCCCATTCGACCGCGGTATTCCCACTGCATCGCATGGTCTTCACCCTCGCGCACCCATTTCCAGACTGCAAAATCCGACGGATTGCGCTTCTCGTCCGAAAACTCTACGCGCGCACCAGCACGCAAATTCTCAAGGTCCAAACGCGCAAACTCTGCGTAACGCGGGAACTTCGATGTGTCAAAATACAAACCATCCGTCGTATCGTAAAGATAACCTGCCTTGTCGAGCGCATCGACAATTGCCCTGTCCTGCTCAATATAATCCGTCGCACGGCAAATTTCTTCCGGACGAATCAAACCGAGCAAATCAAAGTCCTTCATAAACGCATCATAATATTTTTGCGCAATATCCCAGACCGTCACGCCTTCGCGACGTGCGCCCTTCTCCATCTTATCTTCACCATCATCGGCGTCAGACACTAGGTGGCCAACATCGGTAATATTGAGCACGCGCTTCACCTTGAAGCCATTAAGCTTCAGCGTGCGCATCAACAAATCCCAATACGTATACGAAGCAAGGTTACCAATGTGCGCATACGAATAGACCGTCGGGCCGCACGTGTAGACCTTCACTTCTTTCGGATCCTGTGGCACAAATTCCTGAATCTCGTGCGCTGCAGTGTTATATAACTTCATATCTATATTTTACACCTCAGAACCGCTATCATCGTCATCGTCATCAAAGTCAAAATTAAAATTGAACCTGTTCGAGCTCGAGCTAGAGCTGTCACTGTTATCTGCATCTTCCTTCGTGCTACGATCAATCTCTGCGCAGGCTACATGCATTCCATAGCGATACTCTCCGGCGCGATTCTTGTCCGTCGGCCTAATCTGCTCGCGAATCGTACAGTAAGTGTTGGACTCGCTCGTATATTTTCCGCTCATATAGAAAATGTAGCGGAACGTGCCATCGACCACTGTATTGCGATACTTAACATTATTGTTCACGAAAATCTTATGTAAGCTATTTTCCTCGTCGAGTGGGAATTCTAGCGAACGCAAATCGCGCATGTCGTCTTTAGAATAGATATATTCTTTCGTCATCTCAAACTTGGAATAGCCAGACAAAATCGAATAGCAATCAAACTTGTCGCTACCCTTTTCTCTCAACATACACAAATTTGGAATCGACGCCGAACCAGAACGGAAGCTGTAATCGTTTTCTTTTGCCCAGTTAGATACCTCTTTCGATATGCTCGAGTACGACGGCGAATCATAATCATTCTTGTTCTTGCTAACTGCCAGCGCAATCACGAAAGCAATCGCCGTCAAGAAAACCGTAATCACCCAAATCAACAGAATCGTACGCACAATCTTTACACCCTTCTTCACTGTGCCAACGGCCACGTCTGTCTGATTGCCCTTCACTGGGTTTTCGTTCGGCTTCGAACCAGCCATGCGGCCAATGCCGAGCCAGTTCGCCATTTTCTCGCCCATCAAAACCTTATTGTTCTTGGCGAGCACACCCTTCACGACCGAGTCATTCTCGCCCGAAATACGCGCATTGCGCAAACGATTGCGACGCTGCAAGAAAGTATCGGTCTTCTTCAGATTATCGACATCGGCCTTCGTTTCAGCCTCATACTTGTGACGTGCATTCATATTGCGATAACGCGCAGTCTGAATCCAATAGAAGATAAAGCCAGGCGTCAAACCAATCAAACCAAAGAGCGCTGGGTTATCATCATCAGCGTCCATCGGCACACCAAGCCAGAATTTAATCCACCACGAACCAAGGAAAATACCGATAATTTCCAAAATTGCCGAAACCAAACGCAAACGCGTCTTATTGATCGGCACCGAACCCATCGTTTCGCCAGTGCGACCGTTCACGGCCACATAGTGAAGCATGTTCCCCTTGTCGGTCTGCTGCAAATAGCTATAAAGCCATACTGGCAAATAAGCAGATTTCCAGCGCGTGCCCTTAATATTTACGTTCTCAGACGACCAGCGCGCACCACGGTTGTAATACGTCATGCTCTCTTTTACTTTGTAGCGCGCAATATCGCCAACCTGCAGGCCGAGTTGCTCGCGCAAATCCGCCACGTTCGTATCGCGACGCTCCGAAGCGTAGCCATGCAAATAATTTGGCGTCCAATCTTCACAGTTATCCGTATCAAACGGCATAATAGCGTTAATAATATTGTTCGTATTCTTCTGCGTATCCTGCTGAATCTTGTCACTCGACGCCTCAATCGTCAAATCGTCAACATACAAATCAAAGTCGCGCGTCACCGAATATGCCTCGGCATCATAGTAGCGCGTCTTATTCTTGCCGCCCGAAGTGTAAGTGCGAATCAAATGCTCCGCCTCACCTTCCATCGCCGCATGGGCATTAATATCGACAATCATGTACGGTAAGTACACGCCCATGACGTTTTCCGGCTTGAATTCACGCTTGAAAGTCGGGTGCGCAAAGAAGCGGCGTTTATGAACAAACTCGCGAATCTTTTCTTCTGCGTTATCCTTTTCGTAACTAAATGGCAAAACGAGATCCGGCACTGCGCCGTTCTTCATCTTCTCATTAAGCGACAACGTATTGCGGCACCAGTGGCAGCGCGCGCTCACGGCCTCATCGGTATTAATCACAACCTCGGCGCCACAAGCTGGACACTTCAAAGTCACAATCACTTTTTCATCTGGAATAATTGGCGCAGCACCATCACCGACCGTCTCGCCTTTCAAATCCTTCACACCACCATAGGCGTTCACTTTTTTCTGCGTAAACTCCGTGCGGCAATAATTACACTTTAGCTTGCCGGTTTTCGTATTTAGCTTTACGTCCGTCGCGCCACAATGCGGACAACGGTTCGCGCCATTTTTTTCACTTTTCTTAAATTCTGCCATTTGTTGCCCTTTCTTTACCAATCGTAACTAAAACCACTACTTGTATCGGAACTGCCTCCGGAATCCCAGCTGCCACCAGAGTCATAACTACTGCCTGAATCATAACTCGAATCATAGGAACTCGAACTTGAACCCGACCTGTGCCCGGAATAGTCGCCTCTAATATCTTTAAAGAGCGCAGTAATAAACATTGCGGCGAACATTAAAATAAAGAACCAAGTGACTATAGTAACAAATAAGTTACCGGATTTGCGGCCCTGTGCATGCGTATAATTTGCGCCATTGCGGAAGCGACCACGCTCAACGCCAAGCATCTCTTCGCGCCCGTGCGACAACGAACCAATCACGCGCGTATCATTACGGAAATCGATCTCGTTCTTAAAAGATTTGCCCTTCTTGGAATATTTGTCCGATTCCTTCAGGTTCTTGATTTCGTAATGCGTTTCGTTTTCGTGATGATGGCGCGCCTCGATATTCATCCCCGACGAACCTTTCGTTGGCACGCAACCAACCGTCTCGCCCGTGCGCGCATTCACTGCAACATAATAAATTCTGGATTCTTTTTCTGGCTTGTAGCTATAGAGCCAAACTGGCAAATACGCAGCCTTCCACTTCGAGCCGTTGACCTTGAGGTGCTCGTTCTCCCAGTGCGTACCGCGATCATATTGCGGCGCCGATTCCTTGATATAACGGCGTGCCACGTCGCCCGTCTGCAGAGCCACGACCTCTTTGAGACTGTCCGTATCGACGCTGCGACGCTCCGACGCGTAGCCGCGCAAGTAGTCCGCATTCCACGCTACCGCGTTCTCCGTATCGAACGGCAAAATCGCATTAATAATATTGTTCGAATTAACGTAAGTATCCTGGTTCAACCGACCAGCAGATGATTCGACCGTCAAATCATCAATAAGTAAGTCAAACTCGCGCGAGATATTATACTCTTCATAGTGATACGGTGGCGTCGTCGAGCCCTCTTCCGTCTTTTGCGCTTCCCCGTACGAAGTCCAATGCGTATTGAGATCGATAATCATGTACGGGAAATACACGCCGCGCACTTCTTCCGGTTTGAAATTGTTGCGGAATTCTTCGGACAAATTATTTGAACCTAGGTCAACCGCTTCGCGAACTTTCTCAATTGCCTCTTCTTTCGTCAATTTGAATGGCAAAACCAAATCCGGCACCGCGCCGTTGCTGATTTTCTCATTAATCGAGAAAATGTGACGGCACCAGTGGCAAGATGCGCTCGTCGCTTCGTTGGTATTAATCACGACCTCGGCACCACAAGCTGGACACTTAAAGGTCTGGACGATGTCGTCGCCAGGCACAATATTTGAAGCGCCCTCGTGGACCGTATCGCCCTTCAATTTATCCATGCCACCAGTCGCATTGTCGCTTTTCGCATCAAAAAGCGTCTGGCAAAAATTGCATCGAAGCTTGCCCTCCTTTTCATCGGTCACAATATCGCTACCCCCACAATGGGGGCAGCGATTGAGACCGTTATTAGCCGAAACTTCGACCACCTAGGATTACTCCGCTGGAGTTGCTGGAGTATTAGGTGCTTCTGGAGCAGCTGGCTGCTGTGGCTGACCGGCAATTGGATTCGTGCCGGTATTGCCAACCATGCCCTGCATGCCGCCCATCATACCGACGCCCATGGCCATGCCGTTGACGCCAGCACCATTTTGGCCTGCAGCGTTGAAGCCTTCTGCGATCTGGGTCTGAGCGTAAGCAGCGCCAACCGAGCCCTGCATCATCATACCAGTCGTGAACTTCTGGACCATATCGATAGATGGCTGATCCCAGTCGAGACCGCGTGGCTGAACATTAACGATTGCGAGACCGTACTTGCTACCCCACTGGTAGTTAGCCTCGACAGCGTCGTTCATGCTCTTTGCAAATTCTGTTGTGCCACCCTGGATGTCGTCAATGGATTTACCGCCCTTAGTGAATGCCGAAAGTGCCGATGCGAGCGAGCCAACAAAGCCCGAGAAGAGGCTTTCTTCGACGCCGCCATCACCTTCGCCGAGGTCAAACTGACCGCGACCCTGGCCGGACGTAATATCAACAGGAATGAGGTTCTTGAACATCAAAATTGGGTCAACAACCTTAATCGTGTAATCACCGTTGCTGGTTACAGCGAGCATTGCACCACCGTATTTGCCATCGGTGTAACGAATAGGATTCTGGGTGCCATAATGGAGACCCATGATGTCCTTGAGGTTTACATAGTAAGCCTGTTGCTGATTGCCTGGCTGACCACCGAACTTGAACTGCTTGAAGCTCGAGCCGAAAGTGCTAGCAAAGAAACCGTCGCCAGCGAACATCGAACGTGCTTCTGGGA
>JAFYZJ010000003.1 GCA_017548735.1 Candidatus Saccharimonadota bacterium
AGCTTTGGATGGGTGTTTTTGAGGCCGGCTGGCGGGTGTGCATTGACGGCGTCCATGAGGAGCTTGTTGAGATCGGAGGTCTTGAGCTCAGCGTGGCGGGCGGCGTCGATTTGAGTTGCGAGTTCGAAAATCTTGGTCACGTTTTTGCCGGTGACGGAGCTCGTTAAAACGACTGGCGCATATGGAATGAAATTAAAATCGTATTCGAGATTGTCGAGAATCTCGTCGCTGCTCTTGCCTTCGAGGTCGGTCTTGGTGACGACGAGAATAATTCCCTTGCCGGCGTCGATAATTTGGCCAGCGAGTGTCTGGTCGAGCTTGGAATGCGGTTCGGTGCTATCGATGAGCATGCAGCAGACGTCGGCTTCTTCGATGGCAGCGAGGCTGCGGAGAGCGCTGAATTTTTCGATGCCCACTTCGCGCTTGCCTGGCTTACGGAGGCCTGCAGTATCAAGTAGTTCAATCGTACGGCCCTTGTAGCGGATTTCGGTGCGGTTAACGTCGCGGGTGGTGCCGGCGAGGTTAGCAACGACGGCTTGCTGCTTTTGTGCGAGCGAGTTAAAGAGGCTGGATTTGCCAACGTTCGGGCGGCCAATCAAGGCAATTTTGATGCGGTCGTCTGGCTTTTCTTCCCTTTCGCGCATATCGAAACCGAGGTCTTTGAGCTCGGAGATAATTTTGCCGCGAAGCTCGTTCAAGCCGATGCCGGTGGTCGCGGAAACGCGGATTGGATTCTTGGCGCCAAGCATCAAGAATTCTTCGTCTGGGAGGGCTTCACCAAGGTCGGATTTGTTGAGCAAGAAAAGAATTGGTTTGCCGGATTTAAAAGCCTTTTTGGCGATCATTTTGTCGTTATGGTCTGGATATTTGCTACTATCGAGAGCGAGCAAAATAAGGTCGGCGTTTGCGACGGCGTCTTCGATTTGATCCTGAATATGAGTTTCAAATTCGTCGTCTGGATCCTTGAGGCCGGCGGTGTCGACGAGAACATAGCGGTTGTCGACTTTGCTTACAACGTTGTCGCGAGTAGTACCGGCTTCGCGTGCAACAATAGCCGTCGCCTTGTGAACGAGGCGATTAAAGATGCTAGATTTGCCAGCATTAGTCTGGCCAATAATTGCTACTACCGGTAATTTCATACCGTTATTTTAGCAGAATTGACAAAAAATGTAAAGTGTGGCGTGATATGTTTTACTGCTCGAAAGAATTCTGGATACGACGGAGGCGCCAGAGACGATAGAAGCAGAAAATTAAGATATAAACGAGGACGCCGCCAAGGCCTGCGACCGTGTCGAAGAATACGTCGCCTGCGCTGGCATTGCGACCGACGACGGTAAGCTGATGAACCTCGTCGAGCGCGCCGTAGATGGTCGTGAAAATGATTGGATAAATGATTTGAGTGTATCTTGGGAAGCTAACTGGATGGAGGCCCTTGATAAAGCTGGTGCAGCTATAGCCGAGTGCGCCAAAGAGGAAGAGGTGGGCGAGCTTGCGTGCGACTTCATTCGAGAGACCAAAGAGTGCGGCAAAGCCAGCAGACTCAGCATCGGACACGGCGCCGTTGTGATCGGAAAAAGACCAAATCAATAAGACGAAGAAGATTGGAAAAATGATACGCCAGTAGCGTCGGATTACGTTCATGCTTGCTAAGCTCCCAAATGATTATATGGCTATATTATACTATGTTTTTCCGGTTTTCGCAAATATGGCAACTAGCGATTTGCAATTATCCTGTTTTTTTGTTAAAATATCGCTCAGTGGTCCCGTCGTCTAGTGGTCCAGGACGTCTGGTTCTCATCCAGAAAATCAAGGGTTCGACTCCCTTCGGGATCACCACAGGAATTATTTAGAACAAAAAAGAACCCCTTAACGGGGGCTCTTTTTTGTTCTATTGGTTTAGTGGATCGCCGTAGGTGTCGTAATCCCACACGGTAAAGTAGTTGCTGTAGTTATTGCCGAGGTTTAGCTTACTGGAATAGAAAGTATGATACGGGACAGTATAATCGTAGCCATAGTTAAATGATGGCATTTCTTTGACGTAAATCTTTTCCAAATTCTTGGTATTCATAAACATATCTTGATATGCTTTTTTGTTCGTAACGCTCTGCAAATTTAGGTTCTTGAGGCTTATTTCTTTACCCTTAAAGCCAGAAAACATGCCTTCAAAGTCTTTTACTTTGTTCGTAACGAAGTTATCGCCCAATAGCACCTTTTCCAATTTTCCGTGATAATTATGGGTCGCTATGCTACTGAACATATAGCGCATATTTTCAACGTTTGAGGTATCAAAATTCCTAATATCCAATGTTTCCATGTCGATATCCTGGAACATGTAACTCATGTCGGTTGCGCTCGTTGTGTCGAAGCCAGAAACATCGAATGGGGTAGGAAATTCGGCAAACATACCGAACATATTTTCAACATTTGAGGTGTCGAATGAGCTTAGATCTAAAGCAATCGTTTTGTCTTTTGTTCCCGTTACGGCAAACATGAGCGACATATCCTTTACGTTTGAGGTGTTGAAATTGGACAAGTTAATTTCATTTAATCCATACGTATCATTGAACATGCCCGACATGTCTACGACATTCGAGGTGTCCCATGAGCTCAAATCTAGCGACTTGAGTTCGGTATTTTTTGCGAACAGATAATGCATATCAGTGACGTTTCTTACGTCTAACTTTTCAGGAGTAAAGGTCTGTAGATGAACCAATCCGCCGAATGCCGAGCGCATGCTGGCAACCCTGCTTGTGTTGAGATGGTCGCCAAATGTGAGCGTCGTTAATTTTTGCATATCTGAAACAGATGCGATGCCGACGCCAGTTTCCCGAGTAATACCATTGAAGGTGTTTGTCATGTTGGTTACGTTATACATATCCAAGTACGTGAGATTGATTTCAGTCGCATTATTTAGATGTGAGAATAGTTCCGTCATGTCACTATCTTTGTACTCAGAATAACCGTACGGGCTGGAAATAATGACGTCGTAGAGACCTTCGCCGTTCTCTTTGTAATAAAGAATTACTGCGCCTTCGTTGGAACCGTCTGTTGGGTAAGAGATGTCTACTGGTGTATAACCTTCCAAGGCCTGTGCGTCGCTCCACTTTGCGAAGTTGATTGTTGCTATATTGCTCTTGGTGAGCGGTCCAACAAGATAGCTATCCCATTTCGCCTTCGGGCTGACGATGTTGATGTGGGCGCCATTAAATTCCACTACGATATCGTCATCGATGTAGTTATATTCGACGGCGCTGGTGTTGGTAGCCTTGAGGCCAATCAACGAGACGCCGAGGATTAGAACGAGCGCGCCTGCCTTTTTGCGGTATTTAATTGCGATAACTAGGCCTGCGCCGCAGACGGCGGCTAGAGCGACATAGTTCACGACGGTATCGAGGGTTTGAGGGTTGGATAGCTGAATTGGAGCGAGCTTCTGGGCATCGAGCGTGATGTTTAATGCGTTCAAATAATATAGCTGATCGCTCGAAAGGCGCTCGTTTGTAGAGAGGTCGGTGGAGAAAATGAGCTTTACGTCAAGAGTTGCTGAGCCGCCAGCTGGGACGATATCCTGCCCGCCTTCGAGCTCGTGTTCTACGGTAATATGGGAATCAGTGTTATCGTTGGAGATGCCGTTGATTTTGTAATCGTATTCGGTAGTGTTTTTGAGTTGCACCTTGTAGAGGATGTAATCGTCTAGTTCGTAGAAGGTGACGTTAGTATTGATGGTGAGGCCATCGTAGGACGAATCGTCGACAAAGATTGTTGCGGAGTGATCGTCCGTATTAAGATTATTAATTGTAAATGAATCCGCCGCGTAGGCCTTGTTTGCTCCAATAAAAAAGCTCGCTATAAGCGCAGCTGCAAGTATGAATTTCTTCATGTTCTTAATTCTCATTCTTCACTTTCGCAGTTTTTTATAAATAACTCTGCTTGTTATTTTACCATAAACGATATCCTGTTCGAATAGTTTTATGGCAGGAAAAAGGGCGTACCCGTATTGGGTGCGCCCTTGTTTTTGGTTACTCTTCAGTCTTCTCTTCTGTGACTGGCGCGGATTCTGTAGCGGCCTTTTCGCGCATTTCGGCTTCGATTTTGGCGCGAACCTCAGTTTCGATTTGAGCGCGCAAAGCGGCTTCGTCGGTGCCGGTTTTTGGTGTTTTGTCCTTATTTGCCTCAACGCGAGCGAGGATCGGTGTTGTAATGGTGCCAAATACGAGCAGGATACAGAATACTACGAGTGGACGCCAGACGCCTTCGAAGTAGCGGCCAATAAAACGATAATCGTTCGAATAAAGCGGAATGATTAGCATGATTGCGATAATGTATGAAATGACAATGGTTGAAATCGCGAATGTCCAGATGGCGGCATTGTATTTTTTGAACGATAGGTAGTTTGCGGCCATGGTTGCATTAAATGAAACGATGGCAGCAGTAGCAACGATCTTCCAAATAACGTTCGACTCGATATAGACACCCCAAATCGCCATGAGCCAAGGAATGCTCCAGACGAGATTGCTAATGAGGGCGATGATGGCGAGAACTTTGACGTATGAGCGGTCGCTTTCGGTGCGGAGGATGTTATTCATACAAAATAACGCGAGCAAACCGAGTACGCTTGTCGTCGAAATGATGCGTCCGACGGTCATGTCGTAGGCTGAAGAAATTACTACGATGATGCCGAGCAATGCACTAATGCCAAAGAGGCTGATAGTGGTATATAATAGTGGTTTTTTGAAGATACTTGCTTTCATGATGCCATTATAGCACAAGCGATTTTTGGCAAAAAAATACTCCTGGCCCATCTGAGCCAGGAGTAAATGTTCTAACGTGTTTGGGAGTAGATATTAGAACAAGTGAAATGACATAAAGAGCGGTACGAGCGTGACAGCAACGGTAGACATCAACTTGATTGCGATGTCGAGTGCTACGCCGACCACGTCTTTTCTGGTGTCGCCGACGGTATCGCCAGCGACTGCAGCCTTGTGAGCTGCGGATCCTTTTCCGTATCCTTCGAGCATGCCGGATTCAATATACTTCTTTGCATTATCGAAAGCGCCGCCGGAGTTACCCATGAACATAGCAAGCGGGATTGCGACTACAGTTGCTCCGACGAGCAAGCCACCTACAAACTCGACGCCAAACAAGAAGCCGCCAATCACGGGCACAATAAGTGCAACAACGGATGGGCCGACCATCTTCTTGATGGCAAGGTTGGCTGCCATAGAGATAACCTTTTCGTAATCCGGCTTTACTGTTCCTTGGAGTACGCCAGGGATGCTGAGCTGACGGTCGCCTTCGTCTGCCATCTTGTAGGCAGCGTCGATGGTGTTGTCGGTCAGCATTGCGCAGAAGAAGAAAATCATGCCAGCACCAAAGATTAAGCCAGCAAGCGTAAAGATGCTTGCAGCGTTGAGGACTGGTGTGCCAGCAGAATAAGTGCCAACGTAAGAGACGATCAAGGAAACAGTTGCAAATGCAGCTGAACCAATTGCGAATCCCTTGCCGATAGCTGCAGTAGTATTGCCTACGGCGTCGAGCTTATCCGTAATCGCACGGAACTGCTCGCCAAGGTGACAACTTTCTGCGATTCCGCCGGCGTTGTCGGCGATAGGGCCAAATGCATCGATGGAAACGGTTGTTCCTACAAAGCTAAGCATGCCAAGTGCAGCAATTGCGGTTCCGTAGAAGCCGCAAATAACACCGGAGATAATCAACGCGAGGCAGATAACTCCGATGGGCAAGAGACAAGAACGGAAGCCAATCGCGTCGCCCTTCGTGACTTCGAATGCTTCGCCCTCAGTTGCCATTTTTGCAAGGCGCTTAACCGGGTTGAAATCAGTGCCAGTGTAATACTCGGTAATTTTACCGATTGCGACACCCGCAATGATTCCGAGTAATGTTGCGATCCAAGGTGATATCCAGCCACACTTAAAGACGTCATACAACTCAATATTGCCGAAGAGATAATAGGAAGCGCAGAAGCTGCCTACCATAACAATTCCGGCGGAGATATAAGTCGTAAGGTCAAGTTCGTGTGAAGGATTATCGGAGGCGGGATGAAGCAAACCAAACAAGATACTAATAATACTACCAAGTAATCCACATCCCGCGATAATGATTGGGAATAATGCGGTTGCCTGGAACATAGCATCGTTGCCGGCATTTTCAGCTGCCATGGTGCCAGAGATCAGCAAGCACGCCGAAATCGTCGCAACGAAGCTCTCGAGTAAGTCGGAGCAGTTGCCGGCGATATCGTTGACATTGTCGCCGATAAAATCTGCGACGGTGTTTGGCATACGGGAATCATCTTCCGGCATATCGTGGCGAACTTTCGCGACGATGTCCGAAGAGATATCCGCTGCCTTGGTGTAGTTGCCGCCAGCGACACGGTTAAATAAAGCAACCAGGCTGCAGCCGAGCGAATACGTTGTGAAACGCATAATGCTTGGATTGCAGAGGGTGTGCGTTAATAAACCGCTGCTAGTGGCGCCATTCTGGACGCCGCCAAAGACGAGGAAGATGAACATTAAGCCGAATAAACCAAAAGCCGGAACACTGAGACCGCTAATACTGCCTCCAAGCAGTGCGGTTTGAGTGGTTTTTCCGATGTCTCCAGTTTCTACGGCGCGCTGAGCTGTACGTACGTTTGCGTAGGTTGCACTACGCATTCCGATAATACAAGCCAGGGGCTGCTCATCGTTGCGCCAAAGACGAATGTGATGCCGCTCGTTTTTTCGATCGTGAGCGTAATCAGCACGGTGACGACGACGATGGCGGGGACGATACGTTTGTACTCTGCGCGCATGAATGTTCTTGCGCCCCGGCGAATAATGCCGGAGAGTTCAACCATATCTGAATTGCCTTCGGGCATAGCGCGTAACTTAAAATAGTTCATCGCGATAAATCCGAGGGCGAGGACCGAAATGCAGATACCTGCAATGTACCAAAAAAGCATTTAATATAACCCCCTTTGTAAAGGTGCAATAAAAAACATACCTACTCCCGTACGTTTTGCCTCTACCATAACAGAATTGGTGCCAAAAATCAAGGCTCTAACAGATAAGCGGGAGCGGTTTCGGGCTATTTGAAAAGCTTTTTGAACCAGCCGACAATGCCACGTCCGGCGGCGCCGGCAGCATTCGTGACGAAGCGTTCGCCGGCTTTTTCGGCGGTAGATTTGCCGCGGCGGGTAGTTTTAGTCGTCGTCTTAGTGGCAGGCTTAGCTGCGCTGCCCTCTTTTTTGAGTGGGCCATTACCATATTGGGTTTGGTATTTTGCGAGTGCTTCGGCTTGGGCTTGGTTTGGGTCGCTAGCTTTGATTTCGGCGCGGATTTTTTCGGCCGCAGCGGTATTTGGCGCGACGGAATATTTGCCATGTAGTGGGCTGGCGTTAATGATTGCTTCGCGTTCGGCGTTATCGATCACACCCATGCGGCTTTGCGGTGGCAAAATCGTGGCACATTCGCAGATTTCTGGTGCGCCCTTTTCATTTTGAAAACTAATGACAGCTTCGCCGGTACCGAGCTCGCGAATGGCGGTTTCGGTATCAAATTCTGAATTGACGCGGAAGGCGGCGGCAGCGGCTTTGACGGTCTTTTGATCGGCTGGCGTATAGGCGCGGAGCGTATGCTGGACGCGGTTGCCAAGCTGGGCGAGGATTTCGTCTGGAATGTCGGTCGGTGCCTGTGAAATGAAGTAGAGACCGATGCCGCGAGAGCGAATCAATTTTACGATTTGAACAATGCGTTTGAGGCGGTAGCTCGGCATGTTATTGAATAGTAGATGTGCCTCGTCGAAGAAGAAGACGAGTCTTGGTTTGTCGAGGTCGCCAACTTCCGGCGATTTGCTAAATAGCTCATTGAGAATCCAAAGCAAGAAGGCGGCGTAAAGGTCTGGACTCTGGAAGAGTTTGACGGCATCGAGAATATTGATGATACCGCGACCATTGTCTTGTTGGAAGAAATCATTGATATCGAGCATTGGCTGGCCAAAGAACTTGTCTGCGCCTTGGTTTTGTAGGATGAGTAAGTTGCGTTGAATGGCGCCGATACTTTGCGTAGTGATATTGCCGTATCTGACGCTGTACTCGCTGCGATTATCTGCGAGGAATTGCAAAATCGCGCGAAGGTCGGCGATGGTATTGAGCGGCAAATCTTCGTCTTCGGCGATTTTGAAGGCGACAGCAAGGTTGCCTTCTTGAGCTTCGCTAAGGCCGAGAATAATCGACAAGACTTCCGAGCCGAGTGATTGAACGGTAGCGCGTAGGTGATGCCCTGCTTCGCCGTAAAGATCCCAGAAACGGACCGGGAAACTCTTGGCTTCAAAGCCGGAAATATCGAGTTTGTCGAGGCGCTCCTGAATCTTTGGTGTAACTTCGCCCGGATAAGCAGTGCCGGCGAGATCGCCTTTAACGTCGGCGAGAAAAACTGGAACTCCAGCGTCCGAAAAACTTTCAGCCATGACTTTGAGCGTGATAGTTTTACCAGAACCGGAGGCGCCGGTAATCAGACCGTGGCGGTTTGCCATATTCGGCAAGATGCATAATTCTTTGAGTGCGGCGGTTTTGCCAACGAGAATGCGATTATCTACGTACATATTTTACTCCTAAACCGAATAGATACCGCCTTGGACGATAGTATCGATTTCAGCTTTTTTGGCGGCTTCGTCCTCAGCTTCTTTTTGAAGCTGCTCGTAGGCGTCGTCAAAGGAAGCGGTGTTGTCCTCTTGCATAATACCTTCGACTTTTTGCTTATCTTCCTCACTCATTCCTTCGAGTTTTTGGGTGCTTTCCTGGACGAGCTCTTCGGCTTTGTCGGTCATTTCCTGGGCCTGCTGCTGCAATCCTCGGCTAATCTCAGCCTCGGTGCTATCGGCGTTATTCGAGATGGCATTGGGGATGCTATCGATGACTTTTTGCGTCTGCTGGCGTTTTATTTCGAATTGGCTTTGGTCGAACTGGGCTGGATTGGCAGCGGCTTTTTCGGCTTCGGCCATGAGCCCAATCGCCATTTCGCCGGCAGCGACGGCGGCCTCTTTTGGCTGTTCGCCGACCTGGACTTCTGGGTTGCCATCGGCGAGCTCTTTTTCTTCGTCTAAGTTGGTTTTGCTGATGACTTCAGCATTTGCGCTAATGGCGGAGGGGTTGTTGAAGACTTGGTTGGTAGCATCTTTATCGTAATTACCCTCGATTGAGGATTTGACATCTTCGAGATTATCTTCGACGCCGGCTTCAAAATGGGCGGCAATTGTCTTGCCGACGACGGTTTCTTCGCCTTCGGAGCCTGGCGTATCAGGAGCGGCGCCAGCTTCGGAGCCATACTCAACTGGGGCGTCTTCACCGGCGAACGGGACCTCGCTACCGAGATTGCCAAAACCTTCAGCGGCTTCTTCGCTGAGATTCGGGTTGAAGTTTTCGCCGTTATCGATTGCTCGTCTTTCGGCGGCTGCCCTTTCGCGTTCTGCAGCGTTCTCGTAGTTTTCTCCAGGCATTGGGTCGCTGTACATGTTTCTCCTTCCTATTCCCAAGTTACTTTGCCGGTGCTCGGATAGAGTGAGATCCAGGTTTGCCCACGATTAAGTTGAATATCATTGCCGCTCGTATCGACGAAGCGGAGTTCCGAGTCTGCGTCTTTGCGCTCCCAGCGGGCGGAAATGACGCCGCCGTTCTGGAAGATATAGGCATCACCGATGCCGGTAGTAGTGTAGTCAGAATACTTGGATTCGGTTGCGCGCGTGTAGGCAGTGACCTTCATTGCGATTACGACGTCAGGCGCATGCTGAGTTTTGACGCCGCTTTCCATGATGTCGTAATGCGGACCGCCAGATTCGTGCGCGCGGAGGTATTTGTTGGTGTTTTTGTCGTAAGTATAAACCGGGTTATAAAGCGGGCCGCTCATTGTGATCTTGATTTTTGTGGCCACTTTTTCTGGAGTTTCTGGCTCAGCGTTGACTGGCGTGCGCGCGAAGCCCTTAAATTCGCTGCTGCGATAACCTTTTTTGTAGTTGAGCGCGTCGATTTTTTCGAAGCTAGTGTAGAGGTTGTGCGGCGAACCGCGGGAGCGGATGCGGCGATAGGTTGAATCGTTGAAGAATTGATCGATATCGCGGAAGCCGCTATTGTTGCGGATGAGATTGACGGCGTTAGTGGCGCCACCAGCGTGAGCGATTGAACAATGATATGGTTTTGCGAGTTCGACATAGGCCATGCGGACGCTGCGGACTGGGCCAATGTATTGTGGTTGCGATTCCTGGAAGATGCCCATGAAGCGCGAGATGCCGCCTTCGGCGAGTGATTCAATCACGATGCCGGCATCTTTGAGGCCGGATTGTGGACGAGCGGCCGGGCTGTTTTCGATCATGATACAAGTAGCTGGGCGGTTGGCAAGTTCTTCGCTATTGAGTTCGTTGCCGGTGAGGCGCGAGTAATAGATTTTGTCTGCTTCGGTGGCGGCGCCTTCGACGGCACCCATGTCTTGCTGCGTGCTTTGGGATTGTAAGAAGAACCAAACGCCTGCGCCAGCGGCGGCGGCGATAATTAGTAAAATAATGATGCGTTTAATGACGCGACCGGCTTTGCGACCCTTTTCGGCGCGACGCTCGGATTTTTCGCGTTTGATTTTGGCAGACTTCTTCTCTTTCGGAGTCTCCTCGTCGACGTCAGCGGAATTATTATTGATGAATTCCTCGACGTCGTCGTTAGTATTGTCGCCGTAAATGTCGGCGAGTGTTTTCTTTTGTTTTTTTGTGTCAATTGGTTTGACCTTGCCAAAGTAGGCTTGTTTACCGCTCATATTTAAATTATACCATAAGAGATATGTGCATTAAAAATAGCCCGGAAAATCGGGCTATTTTATAACTGGTTCCTACGTGGGCTTACGTTCGGCTAAGCATCTTACTGTGTAGCCTTTGTTCCAAATCGCGTCGAGATCTACTTGCTTGTAGTGAGCGCGAAGTTCTTTTGCGCGCTCTTTGGTAAACTCAATCTCTTCGAGCTGGATTTCGGCTGTGCCTCTACAGAAGCTGCGATTACCGTCATGGTCACCCAAGATGGTATATTGAGTTGCTATCCATTTGTTGCCCTCCACTTTATTAACTAAATAAAGCGTAGGGCGAGTATTTTCCTGATTAGACATGAGCAATACTGCGTAGCCGAATGTGCCGCAGATAAACTCATAACCTTTGTCGATGCGGCCAACAAAACGATTATTTTTGTGTGTCACGATCTCGCCAGTAAAGTCGGGACCGCGTTGCTCGTCGCCCTCGTAGTAAGTGCCAGTTATTTTAAAAATCTTGCCCATAAAATCACCCCCTTTGGATGGGCACCAAAAAAAGTAATGATATTATAGCGTATTTTTTAGATAATTCTAGTCGCGAGAGTAGGCGGTGATGACTGCGTTGAGGCGGGCGAGGCTGCGTTCGCGGCCAAGGACGCTGAGCGTGTCGTGAAGAGCTGGGCTGAATGGCGCGAAGCTGACGGCGAGGCGAATTAGGCCGAAGAGTTCGGCTGGTTTGCGGCTGGTGCTTTCGAGCAATTCGTTGAGTGCGGTTTGTAAATCGTTGGCAGTCCAATTCTCGACGCTCTGGAGTTTATTAATCGCTTGGCGGAGAATGTCTTG
>JAFYZJ010000023.1 GCA_017548735.1 Candidatus Saccharimonadota bacterium
GCCCGACCTGCATGAGCGGTTGCTGCGATATAAAAAATCCTCGTAAAAAGGCTGCCGCAATAATTGCAATACATATAATTAATGGGACAACCGAAACGTACGGGCGATGAATTCATCTCATATACATATGGTAATGCCGAGCATTTTTCTTGCGAAGCATAAGGATTAATCCGTTTTCGGTATGGTAAAATAGGTGTATGCGAAAGAAGCTTCAAGAGAAGTTTAGTATTAAAACGTGGAGTGAAAAAAGTCGTTTTATCGCATCTTCACTTATTTTTTTGGCGATTGCGGCAATTCTTCTAACTTGGTTTTTAGAGTATCGCTATTTCATCAATAATTTTGAACGCGTTTGGAATTTCGTTTTCACGACGCCGTTTGTTTTCTTGTTTAACGCATTTTTGATTTGGCTAATTATGGTCGCACTCTGGGGCTTGCTCGGACGCCCAGTCTTAACGACTGCAATTATGATGGTTGCGATATTTATTATTAGTTACATTCATATTATGAAATTTAACTCGCGCGGCTATCCTCTTTTGCCAGAAGATTTCCAGCTCGCGAGCGAAGTTTCTTCCCTTTCGAAGTTTGTAAATATTTGGGGCATCGTACGACTCATAATTGCAATCATTATTTCGTGCGCTTTGCTCGCATATTTCAGCAAAAAGTGCGGCGAAAAATTCCATCTCAAATATCATTTCGATCGTGACGATGTTTTCTGGAAGAAGCATTTACTTGTCCAGCGCGTCGCCATCCTCGCAATCAGCGTCACCGTCTTTATGACTTCCACAGTATTTGTGCGCCATAATGAGGGCTTGCGTTATGAAGACATTTTCCTCGGCACTCATTTTACGGCCTGGAACCAAAACCGCAACTATGACGACAATGGTTTCGTGCTCGGCTTTTTGTATAATTTCCAGAAGCTACGCGTCGATGCGCCAAAAGGATATGGCGAAGAGCAGATCGCGAACATCAAAGCGAAGTACAACATTATCGCAAAGTCCGAAAACCAAAAACGCAAATCGCCAAAAGACGAAGACGTTAGCGTTGTCATTATTTTAAACGAGTCATTCTATGATCCGAGCGTCGAATTCCAAGGTTTGAAGTTTTCCGATTACTACCAGCACGAGGGCGGCGACGTTTTGCCAAACCTTCATGCAATTCAGAAAACCGTTCCGAGTGGACTTATGTATTCCCTCGATTATGGCGGCGGTACGGCAAACATCGAGTTTGAAGCATTCACAAGTTTGACGAATTTCTGGCTCAGCACCGTTCCGTACACGGCGCTTGTTCCGAAAGCCGGAGAGATTCCATCGATTGCGCGCACGCTCAAAGAAGCTGGCCATTCTACGACCGCAATTCATCCATACAACGGCGGCATGTACAAACGTAATATTTCTTTGAATAATGAAGGCTTCGATAATTTCATTACAGAAATTGAAATGGAAAACACCGAGCACGAAGGTAGCTCTGAATATATTAATGATAAGTCTGCCTACGAGGAAACTCTGAAGACCCTTCGCGAAACCGACGAGGCGCAGGTAGTCGGTTTGATTACGATGCAAAACCATACGCCATACAACAAAGGCACTTATGAAGAAGATAATTTCAAGTTAACAAATGAAGACGTCGACGAGGACATGCGCAACCAAATTGAGACGTATTACCAGACTCTTAATATTTCCGATAGATATCTCGGCGAGTTCATTGAAGGCGTGAAACAGCTCGACAAGAAAGTTGTAGTTTTATTCTATGGCGACCATTCAGCTGGCCTATTCGACAAGACTGATAAAAGTGAAGATAAGAAGGTGCGCGATCTTTCACGCGTAACGCCATACTTTATTTACGCTAACTACGACGCCGGCCTGAAAGCAACGCAGAACCTCCCGACCACTACACCAAACTGCATGGTCAATACTTTGCTCAATCGCCTCAATTGGCAAAAGCCGTCATATTATTATTTGGTCGATGAGGTTTGTAAGACGCAGCCAATCCTTACACAGACATATCTCGATGGCTTAGACTTCGAGATGACCGAGACTTTGAACGAATACAAGCTCCTGACCTACGATATTCTCGCCGGTCAAAAATATTGGACAAAGAATTAAAATATCTCCCTCGCGGGAGATATTTTTAGGCTTTCGGGAAGAGTGGTGTTTCTGGCGGAACGATTTGCTCTGCCGTGAAGATAGCATCAATTCGCTCAGCCGTGTCCGGAATGAAGATTGCGAGGCGCTTATTAATGTCGAGAAGGTTTTTAATAATCACAACAAGCACTTCCTTAGCTTTTTCCGGGTCAGTCTTTGCGAGTGCCCATGGCTTCTCTTCGTCGATGCGCTTATTAAGATCCATGATTTGCCTCCAAAGAATCTCGAAGGCAAAGTTGAACTCATATTTTTCCATTCGCTCGTCAAATTCCGGCAGGTCTTTTAGTTCGCCCTGCTGGCCAGCAATTTCATTTTTCTTTGCTAGTGTAGCGAGGCGCTGAACAAGGTTACCTAAATCGTTCGCGAGCTCGTTGTATGCGGCCTCGTATTTGTCCCAGGTAAAGTCAGCATCGTCGGTCGTAGAGGCATGGCGCGTAAAGTAATAGCGGAATGGAACGAGACCATGTTTGCCGAGAATTTCTTCTGGCGCAATAACGTTGCCGATAGATTTCGACATCTTTTCGCCGCCGACGGTAATATGACCGTGGGCAAGAAGATTTTTTGGTAGTGGCAGATCGAGGCCCATGAGCATTGCCGGCCAAATACCAGCATGAAAACGCAAAATATCCTTACCAACAATTTGCGTATTGGCTGGCCAGAAGTCCGAAATGTCTTCTTCTGGATAACCAAGAATAGTGATGTAGTTAGCCAACGCATCAATCCAGACATACATGACCTGACTGTCATCTCCAGGAACTGGAACACCCCACTGAACGGATTCTTTTGGACGCGAGATGGAAACATCCGGCATGTCTTCTAACAAATTCAAAAATTCTTTTTTGCGGAAGGCCGGAGTAATCTTCATTTCATCCGATTCGATTGCTTCGCGAATGCGGTCTTTAAAATCAGCAATGCGGAGATAGTAGTTCTCTTCGCTGAGTTTTACGTATGGCTTTTTGTGGTCTGGACAAATGCCTTCATTTTCGTCGTGTTCTTTGTCCGTAATGAAGCCTTCGCAGCCCTCACAATACCAGCCCTCATATTTGTCTTTATAAATATGGTCGGAAAGTTTTTCCCAAATTGCTTGGCAGCGACGTTCATGATCGGCGTCGGTCGTACGAACAAAATCAGTATATTCTACGCCGAGAGAATGGATGAAATCCTGAAACTTTTTGGCGTTTTGATTAACAAATTCTTCAACCGGAATACCCTGCTCGACGGATTTTTTATAAATCTTGCTGCCGTGTTCATCGGTGCCAGCTTGGAGGCGAACGTTTTCGCCACGCATCATCATATATCTACGCAACACGTCCGCAAGAATATAGTCCATCGCATGGCCAAGGTGCGGATTACCATTGACGTACGGGATTGCTGTGGTGATGTAGATATTTTTCATGAAAAATATTATAACACCGTATCTGTTATTTCGCTAGTCGCGATACTGAATTCGTGTCGAGAGCGCATGTGTAATTGCCGCCGCTAAAGCATCGGCCGCATCATCCGGTTTTACAACTTCTTTCATGTTTAAATAATTGCGTACTGCTTCCTGCATGTCTTTTTTCTTTGCACGGCCATAGCCGGTCATCGTTTGTTTAATTTGGAGTGGAGTATATTCATAAATCGGGATGTTACGTTTGCGTGCAACGAGCATACAGACACCGCGCGCCTCAGCTACGGAAATGCCGGTTGTAATGTTTTGATTAAAGAAGAGTCTCTCGATCGATACTTCATCTGGATTTGTTTCATCGATAATCTGATTCAGAGATTCGAAAATATCTAATAGACGATCGGCGGTCGGCGTGTGCGCCGGAGTGGAAATAACGCCAGCCGTTACCATATGCGGTTGCTTATGTGTCGTAAAACTTACAACACCAAAACCACAGATACCAGTGCCTGGATCAATCCCGAGAACTTTCTTGGTCGACATACTATTAGTTTAACACGCTAGGATAGTCTGCGCTTTCGGCGAAAGTGCAGACGGAAGAACTTGCGAATTTCTTCGCGGAATTGCCAGACGACATAGACGGCCGCAACAGCGCCCAACAATACAATCGCACCCACCGCAATAAAGATGCGCGGATTATCGTAACTACCCTGCTCGATTTGCTCGACTGGATATTCCTGTGCGATATTTTTATATACTTTGCGGCAGCGACCAGTTTCGGGATTACGTTCATACCCTTCTGCGCATTCTTTCGTAGTCGCAACTTCATTTTTCTTACAGCGACCAGTGGCCGGATTGAGATAGTATCCCGCCTGACACGTTTTCGCAGTCGCAGCAACCGGCTTATTTACGCAGTTACCAGTTTCCTGATTAATCATTTTCCCTTCCGGACAGCTGCGAAATTCTTGAAAGATATTTTCCGCGGATGGCGTTGGCGCAAATGTTACGCGCCAATCGTCACCGAAGCGTGCCATGGCGGTGCCTTTCTTTTGCCCGTGCGGATAGTTTACGGAATCAACTACGCCATTGTCATCGAGCAGTTGAACCGTCTGATCTTTTGACGGATTTTTCGCAAGCGGAACGCCCCAAACCGCCAAATACTCACCGTTATTGATAGTGCCGGAGATTGAATAGTCTTGATTTCTATAGTTCAAACGACAGCCATCAAGCTTCACCGGATCCGGCGTCGCGTTGGATAATTCAATAAATTGCTCCGACGGAGCGCCATTGTAATAGCCGAATATTTCGGTAATCGTTAGGCCGGCGCAGCTGACTTTTTCTGGCTCGGGTTCTGGTTCTGGTTCCGACTCGGATTCAAGTTCCGGCTCCGGCTCTTCCATTGGAATTAATGCGTCCGGGTTGATGTCCGGGTAGTATTTTGTGAACTGGTATTCCTCTTCACATTCATCACCTTCACATAACACGGCAGTAAAATTGTCCTCAAATTTGGTGGCGAATTTCGGCAGCGAATTTTCACAGATAGTCTTGCCCCAGCACAGCTCATCGATCACTTCCTCGTCAGCCATCAGGACCAAACGTCCAGCAGTCGAGGCAAGCCCGCTCGAGCTGAGTACATAGCGATAGCCGTCCGGCGCTTCGCTAAATTGCGGACTTTTTGAATAGCCTAAAACAAGGCGCTCGCCGCTAAGAACCTGGTTTTCGAAACTAATAGTTCCTGCTTCTTTATCGCTGCTATTAAAATAAACTATTCGATAATTACTTAAATCGAGCGAATCTTCAGCATTCTTTTTTAATTCGATAAAGTCATAGTTTTGAGACGAGGTATCATCCTTGTAGCCAGCATTAATAGCCGAAAAAACTATTGGCGGCAACTCTGTTTCTGCGGCGCAAAAGTTGGGCGCCAGAAATAATCCGGATAATAGTAACGAAATGGTGCTAAAAATAATTTGTTTATTTTTCATACGAGCATAGTATTTTCGGCGGCCCGAATCCTCAAGCATAAGCGCGAAAAAATCCCTGTTATGATATAATAAAAGCATGAGCGACATCGTATGTATCGCTACACTCGTTTTAGCCGCAATCGCCCAGGCTTCTTTGCAGCTTGGTATTGGCGGTTTGATTTTGCTTTATCATAATAGCCTCGGCAAGCACCGTCGTCGCAAAACTCGTTTTTTGGCACGGAATTATATCCTCGGGACCTGCGCGATTAGCTTCCTCGCGATTTGCGCTTTCTGCTACCTAATCAGCAACTTCTTCAATGGTACTTTACGGACTGAATGGCTCGTAATCTGCGTCGGCGCGCTTGTTGCATGCGCAGCAATCATGTGGATCTTCTACTACCGTGGTGGCAAACAGTCGACAGAATTATGGCTGCCAAAAAGTATCACTAATTTTATCCGTCGCAAAGCACGCAAAACCGACGATGGCATTGAGGCATTTTCGCTAGGCCTTTTGAGCGGCTTCGCCGAACTGCCAATCAGCGTCGCAATTTGTTTCGTTGTCGCTAATAGCGTATTGAGCCTGAGCGCACAGTGGCAGGTGCTAGCAGTAGCCGCATATATCTTTGCAACAACTCTGCCAATGCTCGTACTAAGAATCAAGATCACGACCGGCCAATCTGCTGTCGATGCGCAGAAATGGCGCGTCCGCAACAAGGCATTCGCAAGGATTATTTCTGGCAGTAGTTTTATGCTTCTGGCGATATTTATTGTAGCGTTTTGGGTAATATAAGATGGCGCTCAGAAAACACAAAATCAGCTATGAATATAACGTAGACGATATAAAGTCTAATATTCTGCAGCAAGCAAAAAGCCTAAAAATCCCGAGCGGCTGGGCAAAGCAAATCGCTGATCGTGTCGCCGAAAAGACCGACAAATGGATTGCTGACAAAGCAATTGTTACAGAAGATGATTTGCAAAAAGTAGTCATCAAAGAACTCGATAAACTAAACTCCGATCTCGCTTATGCTTATCGGAATCGTGATAAAATAATATAAGATGAAGAAACGATTTGATTTTGATTTAGCAGTGATTGGCAGCGGCGACGCCGGTGGCGAAGCAGCACTAATTGCAGCGAAGAGTGGGCTCAAAGTCGCATTGATTGAGTCTCGCAAATGGGGCGGTTCAAGCCTCAACTCTACCAACGTTCCGTTTGGCGCGATGATGCACGCGGCGCGGACTTATAAGAACGCAAAAGATGGCGCCGAATATGGCATCTCGAGCAATGGCTTGCGTTTCAATTTCCCTACTATTATCAACTGGAAGAACACCGCGTCAAAGCGCGCCGGCGCAAACAGCAAGAAGCTATTTGAAGAGAATAAAATCACTTGTATCCATGGTGCCGCTCGCTTTATTTCGGCTGAAGAAATCGCCGTTGGCAGCCAAACTTATCGTGCTAAAAAGTATTTGATTGCGACTGGTGCTTCGACTGCCGATACTGGTATCAATATTCCAGAAAACACCGACTATCTATTGCCGGAAGATGTTACGACACTCACGCGCCAACCGCGCAGCGTATTTGTCGTTGGTGCTGGATCGACTGGTTGCGAAATCGCTCAATTCTTTGCCGCACTTGGTAGCGAAGTAGTAATTGCCGATATCGCAGGCCGTCTGCTTCCACGCGAAGACGAGGAAGTCGGTCAGGTCATGGATGAAGTATTTAACCGCGATGGAATTAAGGTTCTCACGCAGTCTCGCGTTGTCGCAATTCAGAAAGATGGTATCGAAAAACGCGTAATCTTCATGCGCGGCGGCCAAGAAA
>JAFYZJ010000024.1 GCA_017548735.1 Candidatus Saccharimonadota bacterium
CGCGGTTCTCTACGCGCAAGTAAGCGATGAGATTATAGGCTGCTAGCGCAAGGAAAGTAGCGCCAATAATGATTGAGATAAGGCTCGTGACCTTGTCTGCCCAAATTACCAATGCAATACCAAGCGCAAGTAGGACGACGTTCATGTAGATTGGCATCGAGAACTTGCGGACTTTTTTCGCGTCTTTTACTTCAATTTTTCCCATCTTAATTCCCTTTTAAATCTATTACTATAATTATACAATGAAATCATGAAGCATAACAGAAAAGCGGAACGTTTAACGGCGGTAATTTTGCAGGGTTTGGGTGCGGTTTTTGCAGTGCCGATTCTTGTGCTTTGTATTGTTCGCGGCGCAGCGGAATATGGCGCGGCAGGCGTGTTGGCAGGATTAGCGTTTACGGTTGTAATGTTCGTTTTGTTCCTCGCTTCTATGTTTCATCATATTTTCGGCAAAGATCAGAACTTCGTGCGTGCAATCGACTATTGCTCGGTGTTTTTATTGTTCGCGGCGGCCTATACGCCAGTCGCATTGATTGCTTTGATGCGCGTCGACGTGGCAACGGCCTGGGTGCTGTTTGCGGTGGTTTGGGCAATGGCGATTATTGGCACGATTTTGAGCCTTGTGAATTTGAAGCGCTTCTCGAATATTACGATGGCTTGTTTCTTGGGTCTTTGCTGGTGCATTATTCTCTGTCTGCCAAACTTGATGCGCGTGTTGCCGGTGATTGGTGTTATTCTGCTCTTTGCGGGCGCGGTTGCATTTGCGGCTGCCTCGATGATCGCGAATCCGGAACAAGAGCCGAAACATGGTCATATTCTGTTTCATGCGTTGGTGCTTGGCGGCGCAATCTGTCAGGGCCTGATGGTTTTACTTTGCGTCCTCTAATGCTTGCATATTTTGTTCATTTGTGATAATATAAGGGCTGGAAGTAAGCGCCCCCCCGTTTACTTCCACTATGTTTTGTGGGGCGTTAGCTCAGCTGATTAGAGCGCCTGCTTTGCAAGCAGGAGGTCGAGGGTTTGAATCCCTCACGCTCCACCATTTTTATTTCCTTTCTTATCGTTATAAACAGCAACAAAAATATCTCCCAGGCGGGAGATATTTTTTAGCGCTTAGTTTAAGCTGCGTCGCTCTGTTCTTCGCCGCTATTGCCGCGAAGCTGGGCGATGAAGTCGATTCCGGCACCAAAGTACTTCATGAGATACTCCTCAGCCTTAACACGATCTTCTTGTCTATATATCTTCTCATAGGTGCGTTTAGCAGCAGCAGCGTTGCCGGAAGTAATACCCGGGATCATTTCCGTAACGTTGCGGATAAGGCGGAATGATTCGGTTGCGTCCGCCTTAGACACTAGTTCGCTCCATTCTGCAGCAAGCTCTGGTGTCGTACATTTTTCGGCGGCAGCGAGGCTGATTGGTTTGCTTGCTTCGCCAATCTTCATGAGAAGCTTCGTGAACCCTTCGAGGCGAGAATCAACGTAGTCGCTGCGCTTGTCCTCTGGCATCGCCTCGCTCTTCTCCTTGGTTTCGTTACGATAATTATTTGCGGCGCCAATAGCATTCTGGTAGTCGGCAACCTGCTGTTCGTAGGTCTTCTCGCCCTCAGCCTGTCCTTCCGATTCGGCTGCGCCGATAATCGAACCGAAGCCATAGCGCTCTTGGAGCTCGAGTACCTTTTCGTGGTGTTTGACGTCTCTTTGGGCGGCCGCGATGATTTCTGTGGCTCTTGCCATACCAGCTTTATCGCCCTTACTCTTGAAGCTTTCATAGCCCTTGGTCCAGGTATCAACTTGCTTTTGGGCATTTGCTAATTCTGCTCTGAAATCGCTACCGGCACCACGACCGCAGCTAGCGGCCATCTTTGCCTCGGAGTCTTTGATGTTTGCGACTTCGCCGTCGGTGAGGGATGCGGCGCTATATTCGGATTTGAACTTGTCTTCAAGCTCGGTATATTGTTTTACGCGAGCGTCCATGCCGGCCTTGATGTCGGCGATGCGAGCCTCGAGCTTCTTGATCTTGGATGCTTTGCCAAAGGCGAAGCGCTTGCTGTTCAATGTGTCGATTTGTGCTTGGAGCTCCTCGACTTCAGCGTCAGCTTTTTCGAGATCTATAGTGCACTTCCATCTTTCGCCGTAGATTTGGCGGAGTTTTTCGTCGGTAGCTTTTGCGGCTTCGCTCATCTCGCCGTAAGGGATTCTCTTTTCGGCCTTGCCGTCGTTTTTGTGGGCGGCTTCAAATTCCTCGGATGTCATAAAGGCATTGCGGATTTGCTCAGCGTTTTCTGGGAAGCGCTTGAGCAGCTGCTCCTGGGTAAGCGGTGGGTTTTCGACTGGGAAGCCAGCTTCGATAAGTGGCTTGACGCACTCTTCCATGAAGGTCTTGTCGTCTTCGGCGCCTAGTAAGTCGGCGTGGCCGGAAGCAAAGATAATGCGGTCGAAATCGGTGAGCTCATTGTTGTACCATTCGATGGCTTTGTCGAAGTTCTTGATGTTCTTTTCGGCTGCGGCTTTGATAGCTTCGGCCTGGCCTTTTGCGGCGGTGTCGCGACGTGCGTCGCGGCCTTGATCGTACCACTTGCCTTCATAGCGATTGTTTGCGAATGCGACTGGGCGTGGGAAACCGCGGCTTGGGGCAGCTGCAGCGGCTGGCTGAGCGTCGTCGGTCGCCTTAGTATTGGCCGTTGATTTGCCGCCGTCTGGACCTGCTGGATCGGTTGGATCGGTAGGGTCAGTTGGATTATCCGGGTCGCCTGGGTCGGTTGGGTCGGTTGGGTCGGTTGGGTTGTTTTCTGGGCCGTCGCTAACTGGGCCGCTAGTCGTCGGAGCTTCTGGGCCCTTAGGACCGTTGCCGGAATCATTAGAACCGGCTCCCGGGGTGTCTTCCCAGACTTTGACGCGGAGATTCTTCTCGACGCGAGCACGCCAAGCATCATAGCTTTCGTTTTGGTTGCGTGGATAGCGTTTGCGGAGGTCTTTCTTTTGCTCATCATCCATCTGGCCCCAAATCGGTTTATCGACGTCAAACTGAGCGAGGTAGTTGACGCGCTTGCCATATTCGTCGCGGGCTTCGTCTGGTGCCGGCCCGCCGATTTTTTCGGCATTGTCGCGCATAATAGCCAGTTTCCAGACACGAGCAACGAAATCATTGACGTTTTCGCCATCTTGGATTGGGGATTCATTTGCAATTTCAATTGCGGTCTGGTCGTCGCCGAAGTATTTTTTGAGGTTTTCATCCCATTGCTCTTGCCAGCGTTCTCCGGCGGTGCTACCTTCGTTCGTCTTTGCGTTGTAGTCGGCCTGGGTCAATGCTTCGACTTCTTTTTTCTTGAGGTTTTTGTATTCGGTAGTAAGAGTTTCTAATGAATCAGGGTTTTCTTTGGCATAGCGTACCAAATGAGCATAATCGGTAGGTAAGCCGTTTTTGTCGAGATGAGTTCTCTGTTCTTGATTCCATTCGCCTTTTTTGACGGAGCTTTCGCCACGTAATTGGATAATGTTGCGAACTAAATCGTTGATTTCGTCCTCGTGCTCGCGGTAATATTCGGCATCAGGAAGATTTGCGAGATCATTATTCTCGATTCTGTCTTGCTCGATTTCGTCTGCTTCTTGTTCGGAGAGTTCGGCAGCTTCCTGCATGTCCTCGGCGAGCTCTGCTGCGAGGTTTCCCCATTCGGAATCCTCGGTCGTCTCAGTATAATGGTTTGATAACTCTTTATTGCTCATATAAAAATTTGACCCTGATTATGCTTATCTTAATTGTAGCACGCTTATGCTATTTTTTAAAAGATAAAATGAAGTCTTTTTGGTTGGTTTTTTTGAAGCCAAAATCGCGCGCAAAAGCGATGATTTTTTCGTGTTGGGACGGGTCGGCTTCGATCAATAGTCTGCAGCTAGTATTAATGCTTTGAATGAGTCGATAAATTAGGGCGAGGCCCTCTTGTTCGGCGTAAAGCGCGAGGCCCGGCTCAAAGCTAAGCGTATTCAGGTTAATCCAAGACCAATTCTGGTCGACGTACGGAAGGTTTGCGATGATGAGTGTGTTTGGCTCGAGTTCGTAGTCGTCGAGGAGGTCGGATTTGAAGAAATTTACCTTGGCCCCGAGAGATTTGGCGTTGGCCTGGGCGATAGCGAGAGCGGACGGAGAAATATCGATAGCGTCGACGGAGGCTTTTGGCATTTCGAGCGTACAAGTGATGGCAATGCAGCCGGAACCGGTACCGACGTCGAGGATTTTGGTTGGTTTTGCCTTCTTGGCGAGGTCGATAATAGTCTCGGTCTCTGGGCGCGGTATGAGAACGCTGCGGGTGACTTTGAAGCGGCGACCATAGAATTCGCGCCAGCCCAAAATATAGGCGAGCGGTTCTCCGGCGGCGCGGCGCTCTAGTTGTGCGTTTGCGAGATCTAATAGATTCGAAGATAGGATTTCGTCGTCATGGGCGACAAGGTAGCTGCGGTCGCCAACGTGGAGTAGATTCACGAGAATTAACTCGGCGTCGAGACGGTCGATTTTCTTGCTTGCTGCGCTTATCCACTCCGTAATGGTCATGCTTATAGTTTAGCATATATTGACTTTTTGCGTTAAAAGTGATATAATTATATGAGGCTTTGGGCCGAACATTTAAAATGTCTTTTGTGTGTAGGAAAGAGGTGCATTATTTTGAAATCAAGACGTGCTTCGCTGATTATTAGCGTGGCAATCATGCTCACTTTTACGGTTCTTCACGGAGCCGTATTTGCAAGCACGCTTCATCTCGAAGCTAACCCCCAAGATAGTATAGAAGAAGTTACGGCTGAGACTATACCTGAGCCTACGGCAACACCTACGCCAACTTCAACGCCTTCACCGACACCAACTCAAATGCCCGCCACGGTTTTAAGTCAGTCAATTACTGATACTACTACCAGTGTGGACGAGGAGGATGTCGTCGAAGAAATGTCATCATTTGAAGAATTAAGGGAATATTTCAGCGAAGACGACATTGTGATGATGGCGCAGTTGATTCATGCTGAGGCTGGTAGCGTCTATCCGTTGAACCGCCGCGCAGCAGTTGCTTGGACGGTGCTAAATCGTATGGATAACGGTTATAGCTCGTCCTGCACGACGATTGCGGGCACGATTAAGGAGCCAGGCCAGTTCGCTTGGTATTCCGGATGTAGTTATTCGGACCTTGATTACCAGATAGCAGAAGACGTTCTCGCGCGTTGGGCGACAGAACAAATCACAGGTCAGCCCGACGAAGGACGCGTTTTGCCAAGTTGTTATATGTTTTTCTGGGGCGATGGCTCACAGAATCACTTTAACGACGGCAAAGGCAACTACTGGGATTACTCAGTAGATTACGATCCTTACGAGGACTGGGCATAAATTCATTTACGCACAAGAGACGAAAAAGATACGCCGACAGATTTGCCGGCGTATTTTTATTCCCTATTTTTTCCAGGTTTTGCGAGGGGTGCTAAATAGCTTTTTGAAGTTGATTTTAGCGGTAAACTCGATGGCATTGCGGCGGAAGATGCTGGCGTCGAGCTTGGCAATCAATGCGCCGACGACGACGATTTCCGCGAGGCCAACCCAGAATTCCCATGGCGCAAGGGTGCCAAAGACGGCGCGAAGCGGAATGGAAATTGGGGCGCTTGGTGGGAAGTAGCTCAAGAAGTAAGTGAGCGCGCTTGGTTCGCCCATGAAAGCGTTAATGAAGAAGATTGGCAAGATGACCATGATAATCATGAAGCCGGAGTAGGAGTTTGCGTCCTTGGCGGTTGGTGAGATGACGCCGACAAATACGCTCATTGCAGTAAAGAGGAAGTAGGCGGCAACGAGGTAGATGAGGTACTGCGCGATGTTGATTGCGTCGAGGCTGAGTTGGAAACCGGCTGGGAAAATGTTGAGGTTGCCGGCAATCTTGTAAAGTAGTAGCACTGGTACGACGAGTACAATGAGCTGGATGATACCGACGATCATGAGCGAAATGATTTTACCGACAATCAAAGTGTTTGGCTTGATACTAGTGAGGATCAACTCGCTGATGCGGTTTTCCTTTTCTTCGACCATGGCGGCAGTGAGGCGGTTGCCGAGCACGACCATGAGGATATAGAAACAGGCGAGCGCGATAACTGGGCCGGCGATGGCGCGGATGATTTCGCCCTGGTCAATTACGTGGTCGTCGGTGCTATCAAACGTAGTAGTATCAAAGCTCACGGCGTTCGTAATGACGGCGATATCGGTCGGCGAGACGTTGGCGAGTGCGGTCGTGTTGAGCGCGACGCGAAGTGGCGTGGAGTAATCAGAGATTAGACTGCGCTCATCCGGCTTCGTGTAGATCTCGGCCTTTTTTGTTTCGGCAAAGTCCGCCGGAACGTAGTAGAAGACGTCAATTTTCTTGGCTTTGACGTCGGCGATACCGCTGTCTTTGTTGCTGTATTTTTCGAAGCTCTGCTCTTCTTGTTTAGTGTTGACGATTTTGTCGCTCTTGATGTAGCCGGACTCGTCGTAGAGGCCAAGCTTCATCTCTGAGGTATCGGTGGCGGTCTCTAGTGCTTCGCCAGTGTTGTAACCGACCATGGCAGCAAAACCAATATAGAGTGCGAAACCGAGCGGAATGAGAATGGCGGCGATCCAGAAGCTGGGCTTCTTAAGGCTGCGCATTACTTCAAAGCGAATAACTTCTAGTGTCTTATTCATAATTACCCTCCTCTTTTTCGCCGTAGATGTCGACGAAGATTTGATCGAGTGTCTTGTTGTCGAATTTCTTGCGGACGTCTTTGACTGGGCCTTGGGCGCGCGCGACGCCGTTCTTTAGGAGCAAGATGTCGTCACAGAGGCGCTCAACCTCGTCCATATAGTGCGTAATCATGATGATAGTGCAGCCCTTTTTGTGCTGCTCTTCGATAATGTCCATGAGCAAGCGGCGGTTGACTGGGTCGAAGCCCTTAGTCGGCTCATCGAGAATGAGGAGCTCTGGGTCGTTCATGACGCAGACGCCAAGCTGGACTTTCTGCTGCATACCCTGAGAGAGTTTGTTAACCTTGGTTTTTGCGAAATCTTCGAGGCCGACGCGTTTGAGATAATTCATGATCCATTCGGCTGGATTTTTAAGGTCTTTGAGGCGCGCAAAATACATCATCACGTCAAAGACGGACTCTTTTTTGTAGAGACCGCGCTCTTCTGGGAGATAGCCGATGCGAACTTTGTCGCCTGGCTCGAATTGTTTGCCGTTTATTGTGAGAGTGCCGCTGTCGGCGCGATAGAGGCCGAGAAGCGTGCGGATGGTAGTGGTTTTACCGGAACCATTACTGCCAAGAAGTCCAAAAATTTCGCCGCGTCGAACCACGAAAGACAGGTCCTTGATGACCGGTTTTTCAGCAAACGAAATCTTGAAATGTTCGACTTCAATGATGTTGTCTGATTTAGTTGTCATGCTTTAAATTATAGCGCATTAACAGAGAGTTTGTCATGCTTATGCTTCACATTCTAGCGCGGCTTCGTAGAATCGGAGTTATGAAAAAAATATTGTTAGTTTCGGCTATGGTTATCGCGGCTTTGCCGGGCATGAATTGCTATGCGGCGATGAATGATTTGCCGGTGCATAATGGCGATAGTAATTGCTATGATTTGGAGGTTGTTTATGCGCGCGGGTCGGGTGGCGAATATGAAAATACGCGCGAGTATTATGAGCTGAAAGCGGCGAGCGAGTCGATTTTTGCGACGCATGGCTATACGGTGCGGTTTTCGGATTTAGATTATCCGGCGCCCGATATGTCTTCGCCGCTAAGAATGCTGCGTGCATATGTTTCGGCTGGAAAGGCGTATGAATTCGGTCGTGCCGTGCGGCAAGGCGTGCAGGGACTGAGGGCGCATTATAAAAATATCAGTCGACGTTGCCCGGACACTGGTTGGATTTTGATGGGTTATTCGCAGGGCGCAATGGTGGTGGCGGAGGCGTCGAAGACGTTCCGGTCGGAGCATGTTGAACACGTGGTTTTGTTTGGCGATCCGGAGACTTATTTGCCGGAGGGCTATGGTCTATTTCCTGACGCCTGCTTTAGGCGTAATTATTCGACTTGGCGGCGCTATGTCGGTAATTGCCGGACGAGCGAGGGTGTGTTTGGGGCGCGGATTCCCTATGAGCCAGAAAATATGCATGGTAAGTTCTCGCTGTTCTGCGAGAGCGATGATTATATTTGCGGCAGCTCGCATAACCCACTAAGAAATGGCGGTCATACGCGTTATGTAGAGTACATGCAAGGAAATATGAAGGCGTTGTTTGCGGAATTTATAAAGAAATCTGGTGGGCTGACGCCTAATCCGTACGCCGTAACGAGCAGTGTGCAATTGACCGCGGCCGAGCTGCCTGCAAACGTGATTAAAATGGAAAAATATGACGATAAAATCCGTTTGCGTTGGGATGCGGCGGCGGTCGATTCGAAATATCTGCTGATTCGCTTAAATCGCCTTGATCTTGGCTACATTGAGACGTTGGCGGGCGAAATTGAAATTACGGACGTTGACTGGTTGGAAGACAACGACGTGAGCGTGCTCACGATGGCGGAAGATGGTGAATTGGGTGAGGCTGTGCTGGTTGAGGTTGCGGCGGATGAGCGTGCGATTGTCCTGTCACCGGTAGAGCCGGGCGTGTCGCCATCTACTGCTTTGCCTGATGAACCGGCAGCGCCGGAGGAGCCGGTGGTTCCTGAATCGTCTGACGAGGTCTCCGAGCCGGACGCCGTGTCCGCCCAAACGGATAGCGTTGACGAACCCGATGATGTGTCGAATACTGAGCCTTCATCGCCGCAAGATGCTAGCGAGCCGTTGGCGCCAATTCCTGATTCGAGCGAGTTCATTAATGGTTTGGCGAAGATAAAATCACGTAAAGGATTTAGCTTTTTGAGCGGTTTTGATATCGCAAAAATCATGCTAGCCGTAATGTCGGCGGCGGCAGTATTAATCGTGTTCCTGGTGAGGAGAAAATAAATTCGAGTAGTTATTTTTCGAGACCAGAAAGAGTAGTTTTCCAGTTTAGGCGCTGACCGATTGAGGTTTGGTCGGCTTGGCCGGCAAGGCGCGTAATGCGGTTCCCTGCGCTCGTCGTAGCATGGTAGTCGTAAGTCCATTTCGTGGTTGGCTTAGCGAGTTTTGCGGCGGTGATTTTTTCAAAGCAGGTAGTTTTGTCCTTGAGACAACCTTCGCCAAGTTCGTTCCATCTTTCGAGTTCGTCAGCACCGGCAGTAATTGTGACATTGCCTTCGATTGCTGCGCTGCGCGGTACTTCGACGTTGAAGGTCTGATCAAACATGAAGTTGCCGACCGAATAGACGATGAGCTTACCTTTGTAGGCTTCGCTGTCCTGGACGGTGTGTGGGTGATCGGCGATGACGGAGTCTGCGCCGTAATCGATAAAGCGGCGATAAATGTTCTGGCGCAAAGTGTCGTGGATTTTTTGATATTCAACGCCCATGTGTGGCATGACGATAGTGGGGATAACAGCAGCATATGATTTAATGTTCTGCTGGAAGTCTTCGCCAGGAACACCATAGACGCCGTGAGCACTACAGAAGCCGAATGGGAATTTGAGCTCCTTTGTCTCCCCGTTATCGAGGGCGGCTTTGACTGGCAAAACGACGACGCCACAGTTGTTGATGTCGGTTTCGTCGTTGCGGTATTCGGTATCGTTGCGATCGGCGGCGGTGCGCTTTGGTGTGCCAAAATACTGGATGCCGTTTTGCTCTAGATATTTACGCGTAGTGCGGAGACCTTCGAGGCCTTGGTTGCCGGCGTGGTTGTTGCCGAGCAAAAATGCGGTGAAGTATTTTGCGGCTTCTGGTAGATAGTCCGGGTCGCAGTTAAACTTGAAAATCTTGTCTTCTTCGCTGTAATTGTGGCCTTTGTCGGTGACTGGGCATTCGAGACCGCCAATCCAGGCTTGGTATTCGTCGCGCTTTAATGTGTCGAGCTGCGAGAATGGGTATTTGACGCCAAGTTCGGAAGCACGGGCGCTTTTATTGGTGTTGCGGCCCCAAAAAGTGGTGCCGACAAAGAGATATTTTGCGTCCATTTGGGTGATTTTTGGATCTGGAGGCGTGACCGGCGCTTCGGTTGGTTTTTGCTGCTCGGTTTGATTGTTTGTATTTGCACTAATTAAAACAATGCAGGTTGCCGCCGCAACGAGAACGACGCCAATTCCGGCAAAAATCACTGGCTTCTTCATGCCTTAATTATAGCACTGCGGTTTTATTGCGGGCGAGTTGTAGCAACTTTGTGAGCGCGGTTTTCGACCGTGTCGTTGAGGCGTTCGAGCTTTGGTCTGGATTTTGTTTGGCGCTCGATAGCTTTCGTAATTAAGAAATCTGCAAGGCGTGGATTCTTTGGTAGAACTGGGCCGTGAAGGTAGGTGCCGATACAGTTTTTGTACTTTGCGCCTTCAATCATGTCTTTGCCATTGTTGCCGTAGCCTTTGATGACTGTGCCAAATGGCGAAACGCCTTCGCCGAGTTCGGTGAGGCCGGAATGGTTTTCGTAGCCGACGATTTCGCCGTATTCTGGCGTGCTGACTACAACGTTACCGATTAGCCGGTTTGGGCCGGCGACCGTATGGAGATCGAGAATACTGATACCTTTAATCTTTTCGCCCTCTGCCGTCTGGAAGTATTCACCAAAAAGCTGATAGAGGCCGCAAACAACGAGTGTTGGCGTGCCGGCGTCGACCATTGTTTTAAGTTGTGGGCCGATGGCGCGAAGGTCATCTTCGATGGCGTTTTGGTTTGAATCTTGACCGCCGCCACCAAAGATAATATCGATGTCGTCCGGAATCGGATCGCCTGGTTCATGCGCAATCACTTCGGTTTTAATGCCGCGCCATTCGCAGCGTTTGACGAGCGTCAAGACGTTGCCATGGTCGCCGTATAGGTTCATTTCTTTTGGATATAGATGGAGAATTTTTAGTTTCATACGAGGCTCTTTCCGGAGATAATTTTACGTAGTTCTAGCATGGCGGTGTAGGTTGCAAAAATGCGCTTCGGGTTCTTGCCGGTGTTGACGAATTTTTCGAGTGCCTGCTTGAGATCTTCGATGGTTGCGTCGGTTTTAACTTCGTCATACTTGAGGCGAAGCGTCATGTCGGTGGCGCGAGTGCCACTGGTGACCTTGACGGTTTTGAGGCTAGTGAAATCTACATTCCAGAGCCAGGAGACATCGCGCCCGTCGGCGATTTCGTCATTGATGGCAATCATGTAATCGTGGTTTTTGTCGACGAACGAAGTGAGGCTGAGCTGGAAGGCGCTCGGGTTTTTGACGAGTAGCAATTCGACTTCAGTCTCGCCGATTTTTAGAACTTCGCCGCGGCCGAAAGCGGATTCGATATTGGCGAGCGCCTTGATAATATCGTCGGTTTTGCTTTTTGGCAGAACGGTTTTGACGATGGCGAGTGCGCCGGCAGCATTGTAAGCATTATAAACACCCTTAACCTTGAGTGGGGTTGTGTACTTTTTGCCGTCGATAGCAAAAGTAGCCTTGCTGTCGAGCTTCTCGAGTGTAACGAGTGCAGTTTTTTTCGATGCTTTTTTCTTGTCGTGCGTAAGCAAGTCGTCGTCAGATGGAAATTCTTTGATGAGGCTATCAGAAAGGCCGAAGAATGCAGTATTCTTGGCTTCGATTTTGCTGACGCGTGGATCTTCACGGTTCAAAATGACGGTTTTCTTTGCGGCTGCGGCAACCTTCTGGAGATAGGCGGCGGTGTGGTCGATTTCGCCAAAGCGATCGAGCTGGTCGCGCATGACGTTAAGCAGCAATGCATAATCGATTGGTGCAACTTCGCTGAATTTGACGGCATGTGCTTCATCGAGTTCGAGCACGGCGATATCGTAATCGAATTTGCCGCTGATTTTGATGTCTTTTAAAATGGCCGAAATGACGCCGCGGACAAAATTGCTGCCGGTCTTGTTGGTAAAGACTTTGAGGCCCTGGCTCTCGAAGAGCTCAGTAATCATTTTGGTGGTCGTAGTTTTGCCATTTGTGCCGGAAACGACGACGACGCCATGCGGCAATTTGCCGAGGACTTCGCGGACAAAATTACGGTTCGTGCGTTCGACGACGAGGCCTGGTAATGCAGAGCCACCGTTGCCGCGCAAACAGGTAACTTTCTGGACGGTTTTACCGAGAATGATGCTTAGCTTTTTCATAATTTTTACTCTTAAAATTATACCACAAATGAAAAATAGCCCGATGGGCTATCTTTCGAGAAGTACGAGGCCTCAGCCTTCGATTAGCGTCCAAGCTAGGGACGCAGAATCGAATTCGAGTTGGCAATTTAGTTTGCCAGCGACACATTGGAAGATGTGCTTGGCGGTATTGCCGACGAATTTGATGCGAGCACCGAGTGTCTCGGTGATCTCGACTTCGCCCTCCCCTTGCCTGCGGAAGTATAGGGGCTGGCATGGTATGCGACTGTAGTTAAACAGCGCCATGACCTCTACTTTCTCGCTCTTTGCTTGGTTGTTAATGTTGTTTTTCATAAATTACTCCTTGAAATTGATTAGATTTTTTGGAGTCATTTATGTGAGCCATGGTTTTCGGCTCGGTGCCGCCCGTACAATGACAAGATACAGACGACGATGCATCACGATAGCAGTGACCGAAGTGTGTTATCGTGATTTCATTATAAACCCGCAAAAACGCTTATGCTAGTCTTGAAATTGAAGATTTTTAAGGGGTAATAGCGTGGAAAAGCGGTTTTTATCAGTGAATTAATTGTGGATTTGTATTTTGATTTTTCCCCAGAAACGGAAATGCTACGCTTGGTAGCGTAGCATCTGCGTGTGGTTAACCTAATAATTACATTGTAGCACACTTTTGCTAAAAAGTCAATAGTATTACCAAATAATTGGCGTTTTACCCCAGTTTTCGAGCTGTTCGTTACATTTTATAAAGTGGTTATTGCCAAAGAAGCCATTATGGGCGGAAAGCGGTGACGGGTGGGCGGATTCGAGGACGAGGTGCTTGGCTTTGTCGATAAGCGCGGCTTTGCTACGGGCGTCGCGACCCCAGAGCAGAAATACGAGATGATTGCAGTGCTCGTTTAGATAACTAATGATATGTTCGGTGAAAGTTTCCCAGCCCTTGCTGCGGTGACTACCGGCGAGATGGGCCTCGACGGTCAGGACGTTATTGAGCAATAAGACACCCTGCTCCGCCCAGCGTTGAAGATTGCCAGAAGTCGGAATTGGTGCGCCGGTTTCAGCATGGATTTCCTTGAAGATGTTTTGGAGACTTGGTGGTAACTGGATGCCGTCGCGGACAGAAAAAGCGAGGCCGTGCGCTTGGCCTGGTCCGTGATATGGATCTTGTCCGATGATGACGACTTTGACGTTATTTAAATCGGTCGTAAAAGCGGAGAAGACTTGCTGTTTTGGCGGGAAAATCGTCTTTTTCTCGTAGGCTTCATGTAAAAACTTAGCGAGCTCCTTGAAATACGGCTCATTGAATTCCGCATCTAGGACTGGCTTCCAGGATTCGTACATTATAGGTTCCAGAAAGCCTTGAGGCGTTCAAAAACTTCGTCTGGCGTGCCGGTCGTATCGAAGGTAGGTACCTTGTAATCTTTTGCGACCTTGAGATAGGCGTCGTTGAGCTTTTTCTGGAATTTGCCATCCTTGGACTTAAAGAATTCTTTACTGCGCTTGCCCTGCGAGATGAGGCGCTTGGCGCGCTCTTCGTCAGACAATGTCAAGATGACCATCTTGTCCGGTTTGAAATAATGTTCCGGCATCATGGTGTGGTGGAGTTTGGCAATTACTTCGCGGCTTACGCCAGTGCCATAGCCCTCGTAGATAATGGTCGAGAGCCAGTTGCGCGTAATGATTACGACGTCGCCTTTCATGAGGGCCGGTTCGGCCAACTTCTTCCACTGCTCGTAGCGGTTAACGAGGAAAAGCAAAACGCGAGTGCGCGGATCAATATTGCTTTCGCCTGAGCCGTAGTTTAGCTGAGCGATTTGTTGGATAAACGGATTGTCGGAATTGGTGCCGGATTCGGAATAGTGCACGACGTTTTTGCCCTGCGCTTTGAAATACTCAACTAGTTTTTCTGCTTGAGTGTCTTTGCCGGTAGCGTCTTGGCCTTCGATGACGATAAACATTTATTTCTCCTTCTTTAGTCTATGATAGCAGTTTTGGCAGATGGCGCGGTATTCGATTTTTGTTTTGCCGTCGTCAATCAAGATGTCTGGTCCGTCTGTGACGAGTTTGTCGTCGAGGAAACGGCAGTTGAGTGTGGCTTTGCGGCCGCAATCGCAGATGGTTTTGATTTCCTCGATTTTGTGGGCAATCTGAAGTAGGCGCGTGGAGCCTTCGAAGCCGCCGTCTTTGAGGCGGAAGTTTAGGCGAAGACCGTAGCAAATGACCGGAATATCTAACTCGACGACGACGTCCATTAGCTGATCGGCTTGAGCGGGTGTTAGGAATTGCGCCTCGTCAACGAGAATACAGTCCACGTCTTTGTATTCTTTGGCGATCTTTTTAAAGACATTTTCGCGGCGCGTGAAGGTGAAATCGGTTTCGCGTTCTGGGCCAATACGCGTGAGAAGCTTTGTGCCGTTTTTTGTGTCGGTGGTCGGTTTAATAACGCAAGCCTTCTGACCGCGTTCCTGATAGTTAAATGCAACCTGCAAAAGCTGCATAGTTTTGCCGCAGCCCATCGCGCCATAGCGAAAATACAACTGTGCCATTTTTCTCCTAATGCCTTGCTTTACTCTTTATATTTTGCAATTCAAAACGGTATTTTTGGTCGATGCCCGGTTTGTCAATTGGCGCGAGAAATAAAGAAAGTGGACGCGCCCAAAGTTTGCCTTTGCCATAGAGTTGGCGGTAAATTACCATGTCTTCGAGAGTCTCGGAATGTTTGGCGACGCCTTCAACGACATAGAGGTCGCCCTTGTAATGTCTATAAACCCGCCCGACGATGACGCCCGCCATATTAGGCGAGCTCCAGTGGCGTAGTTTCGCCGGATTCGAGATTCTTGGCTTGAAGATTGCCGGAAGCTGCTTCGTCGCCACCGATAACTACGGCGTATTTGGCGATCTTGCCGGCGCGATTGAACTTATTGCCGAGCTTGCGGTCGTCGAAGTCGATATCGACATTGAAGCCCTTAGCGCGAAGCTTGTCGGCGACTTTCATAGTATAAGCAAATTCATTGCTGCTAAGTGGCAATAAAACATAATCAATTGGCGCGGCGGTCTCGGTATCGAGTAGTTTCTGTTCATTCAAAACATAGAAGAGACGAGTGAGACCAATGCTACCGCCGACGCCTGGGAAGCTTTGATCGGTAAAGTTGCCGGCGAGGTTTTCGTAGCGGCCGCCGCTCGAGATACTACCGATTTCGCGGTAATCCTTGAGGAAGGTTTCGTAGACGGTGCCCGTGTAGTAATCGAGGCCGCGGATAATCATGAAGTCGATTTCGAGGTCGCTCATGCCCTCTTTGGCGCTCAGGATATCAAAGACCTGCTTGAGCTCATCGAGGCCTTCGCGGACTGGCGTGAGGTCGCCAATGATTTCGGCAAGTTTTGCCTCGACAGTTGCATAATCGCCCTTCGTGAACATGAAAGTCATGACTTTCTCGACTTGTTCTGGGTTTAGGCCAAGGTTTACGAGCTGCTCGCGAGATGCTTCGACTGGGATTTTTTCGGCGTGGTCAATGATGCCGCTAATTTCGGCGGACTTGTCGGTGGCGTTAATCGCGGAAAGGAAGCCAGCGAGTACCTTGCGGTTGCTGATGCGAATCTTCATCTCTGGGAGATTGAAGGTCTTCAACGCATCGTGGATACAAGCGATAACCTTTGCGTCGTAAGCGATTGGGAGCTTATCGCGGCCAATGATGTCGCAGTCGCACTGATAAAATTCGCGGAAGCGGCCGCGCTGGGCACGTTCGCCACGGAAGTTGCGGTTGATTTGTGTCACCTGGAATGGAAAAACGAGATCATTGTTGTGCTCGACGACGTAGCGTGCGAGTGGCACGGTGTGGTCGAAGCGCAAAGCCTGGTCGGCACTATCAGCAGACTCGGCGGTCTTGCTCACCATGTAAATCTGTTTTTCGGTATCGCCACCAGCTTTCGCGAGGAGAACCTCGGCGCGCTCGATGATTGGCGTTTCGATATTCAAAAAGCCGTAATGGTGGTATACGTCGCTGATGTTTTGTTTGAGCTTGTCAAAAATGGCCTGCTCAGTTGGTAATAATTCTTGCATGCCGGAAAGCGGCGACGTATTAATTTTCTTCATATTTAAAGTATAGCACAACCAACGAAAAGTCTCCCCTGTTATGGGGGAGACGATTAAGGGAGTTTTTTGCGGTATGGTTTAATGTCCTGTTCGAATTCTTTTGCTTTGTACCCGGCCTCTTCGGCGTAAAGTCGAATATTCTCGTCGCCTGCGATGATCGTGAGATATCTAAAATCGTTACGCGAGATTATGTGTTTGTCGTCGCATTTGAGCTCGAGCCCGCAACCGCCGTAAGGAAGTTTTTTCTTACAGATGCGGTTTTTCTGGAGCAAAGTTACCTTACCACCATTAAGATCATCGACTTTATATTCGACAAAGCGACAGCCCTTTATGCGATATTCCTCTCGCATAAATTTGCGTAGATTCTTGTCGAAATAAACATATACCGTTCCACCCTTAATAAAATATGGCGCTTCCCTCATAGTGTCACCTCCCTATTTGCGATGCGCTGCCCAATGAGAAACTGCCTTGATTATAGCATGCGAAGTTCGTGTTTGATAAAAACATTACACTGTGGTAATATATTGGAGTGTGGCTCTGTAGCTCAGTTGGTAGAGCAGAGGCCTGAAGAGCCTTGTGTCGACGGTTCAAGTCCGCCCGGAGCCACCAAACCGTATTTATTCGCCCAAAATGGGCGCTTTTTTATTGCCGGCGTCGTGATACAATGAAAAAAAGGAGAAAAGTGGAGATGGACGAAAGAATCTTCGATATTATCAAAGATGAAGAGAAGCGTCAGGCTGAAGGTCTCGAGTTGATTCCGAGCGAAAACTACGTTTCAAAATATGTCTTACAGGCGATGGGCTCAGTATTAACGAATAAATATTCTGAGGGCTACCCTAGCTTTGAAAATCTTGAAGGCACTGATTTGCAGGTTTTGAAGGGCGCCGGCGAAGAAAACTATCGCTATTACGGCGGTCAGGATAATACGGATAAGGTCGAGCGCCTCGCAATTGCGCGCGCCCGCAAACTTTTCCATGCCGATCACGCGAACGTGCAGCCACATTCTGGCGCACAGGCTAACAACGCTGTTTATAATGCATGGCTCAAGCCAGGCGATACCGTTCTCGGTATGGATTTGGCGCATGGCGGTCATTTGACGCATGGTGCTCCAGTTACGCAGAGCGCACAGATTTATAACTTTATCGCCTACGGCACGAATCCGGAAACTGGTGATCTCGATTACGATGAAATCGAGCGCCTCGCCAAAGAGCACAAGCCAAAAATCATCTTGGTTGGCTACTCGGCATTCATGAAGATTCCTGATTTTCGCCGCATCGCCGAAATCGGTTCCAAGATTCCAGGCTGTCTCTTGATGGCCGATATGGCGCACGTGGCTGGTCTTATCGCTGGCGGCGTCCATCCGAATCCACTCGATTGCGGTTTCCATGTTATGACGACTACGACCCACAAGACGCTTCGCGGTCCTCGCGGCGGCTTGATTCTTACTAAAGGTGTCGTTAGCAATCCGCTCAAGAAAGTCGGTCATTCGATTGAAAATATCCCAACTCTTATTGATCGCTCGGTTTTCCCTGGCACGCAGGGTGGTCCGCTCATGCACGTCATTGCAGCAAAGGCAGTTTGTTTCTATGAAGCATTGCAGCCAAGCTTCCGCCAGTATGCAAAGCAGATTGTAAAGAATGCCGAGACGCTCGCAAAAGAACTCAAGGGCTACGGCTTCGAGATTATCGGCGGCGGCACCGAGAACCATCTCCTTCTCATCGATACGATTAAGACTTGTGGTGTCGATGGTAAGACCTTCGAAAAGCTTTGCGACCGCTGTGGTCTCACTTTGAATGCGAATGCAATTCCAAACGATCCACGCAAGCGCTTCTCGCCATCCGGTATTCGCCTTGGTACGCCAGCAGTCACGACTCGCGGCATGGGCGAGAACGAGATGAAGATGATTGCGACCTGCATGAACGCAATTGCAGACTTCTGTCCTGGCCGCAATAACGGCGAGTGGCAAGATATGGAAATTATGGGCAAGGTTATCGTCGAGCTTCGCGAAGCAGTGCGTTATCTTGGCAAGAAATTCCCTCTTCCAACTGCAAAGAAATAGTAATCAAAAAAGACGGCCTCGCGGTCGTCTTTTTTTATATCTTCGTGCGGTTGTTGAGCGCCGAAGTTAAAGTGATTTGATCGGCGTATTCGAGTGAAACGCCGAGCGGGAGACCGCGGGCGAGGCGGGTGATTTGTAAATCCGGGTATTTTTCGCGGAGTAATTTATCGAGCAAAACGGCCGTGGATTCGCCTTCGACAGAAGGATTGGTTGCGATGATGATTTCGGTAACGGAATCGTTTGCGACGCGGTCGATGAGCTCGCGGATGTGGAGCTGTTCGGCCGTGATGCCGTCCATTGGCGAAATTGCGCCGCCAAGCACATGGTAAGTGCCATGATAGGCCTTAGTTTGCTCAATGGCGTAGATATCTAGGGGCTCCTCGACGACGAGGACCGTGCCCTTGTCGCGCGCAGGGTCGCTATAAAGCGGCGAGACATCTTCGGATGCGTCCATGATGGCGAACGTTACTGGACAGCTTTTGACGCCGTCATGGAGCGCAGAAAGTGCGCTCGCGATGTTCTCGGAAATCTTTGCGTCAGATTTAAGCAAAAAGTAGGCGTAGCGCTCTGCGGTACGTGAGCCTACGCCTGGAAGGCGCCCTAACGCGTCAATAACGTCATTTAGTGCGCTTGGTAACATATTACATACCAAAGTTGCCAAGAGAGCCCATGAGTGGCTTCATCTTGTCGGTAGCGATTTCTTGTGCTTTTGCAAAGCCGTCGCGCATACAGTTTTCAATCCAGCGCTCGAGCTCGTGGATATCGTCGAGATCGACCTTTTCTGGGTCGATGGTGACCTTGCGAACTTTGAGCTCGCCGGTCATCTGAACGACAACTGCGCCGTCGCCGGCTTCTACTTCGACGATTTCATTCTTGAGCTCTTTCTGAGCCTTGCGAAGCTGATTAAGCATCTTCATTTGGTCCATAGTGGCACCCATAATAATTCTCCCTTATTCTTCTGTAACTAATGAGTATATATATAGTCTATCAGATTTTCTACTCTTTGGCGAAGTGATTATACGCTTGAGTTTGTAATTGCTATCATCGATTGCGCCGAAGGTAGCAATTTCTTTGTCGGCAGCAGAATACTTGTCTTTGAGCTTGTAGTCGTCATATTTTGCTAAAAGGCGGTAGAAGTGGTAATTATCGTCGTCTGGGCTGACAATCAACTTTGTGTCTTTGCTGACGTTTTCTTGGATAATTGTGAGGTCGTTATTGAAGTTTTCGGCGACGCGCGGCGCATAGTGATAGCCGAAGATGAAATGCGTAAGGCCGGAGCCAATAATCATACCCATCACGACAACGATTGGGATAATGCCAAAGAGGTGGGCGTATGGGTTTTCCGGGAAAAGCGAATACCATTTTTCGATAATCGACTCAACACCAGCAGCGCTGAGAATTGCGACTGGAATAATAATTGAAATTGCGATGGCCGGATTGAGGCCGGAGATAATAATCGAGAAGATGACGAGGAGGCTGACGACGGTGTTGCGCGACATGAACATTTTGCCGACCGATGCAAGTACGCCAATTACAACGAGTGCGACGGTTGCAAGACCGAAGAGCGGCGCGAGGTAGACGCTGTTATAAACGAGGCTAAAGCTAAAGAATGGCGCGAAGGCAGAAGAGATGTTTTGGACGAATTTCGAGATACTGAAATCTTTCATGAAGCAGAGCGACTGAATATTGTCCGGCTGCTTAACAATGCCAATTACGAGCGGCGTGACGCAGAGTGCGAAGACGATAATGCTGATGAAGAGCTGGTATTTCTTGAGCTGCTTAAGCGTAAAACGAAGATGTGGGTGCGTGAGGCCAGCGATGGCAATCACGAGCGCGACGAGAATGAGCTGTGGTGTATAGAGCGATAAGCCGAGGCTCGCGAAGAACAGCATTATGAGTAATGGGTTGACGTGCTCGTTGCCAACGATTTTCGATCCGGACCAAAGAATAATGGCGAGCCAGAAGACGTACATGATTGCTGGTGTGCCGTTCGTGGCGAGGAACAAGAATGCTGTCGAAAGGGTGGTTAAGATAGATGCAATGATTGCGACGTCGGATTTGAACCAGCGGTTCAATAGGAGGATGATAAAGAATGCGGTTGCGACGGCGATAATAATCGAAGGTAGCTTAATCGATAATAAATTGAGGCCAAACGTGCTGAGGCTAAACTTTTGAAGCAGCGTGTACGGCAAGTTGACGACATTGCCCTGCTCGATAAGGTTTGGGCTGATTTGGCTAGCCTGAACGGTTGAATCCATTTCAGCTTGCGATAGGCCGCCTGGCGCAATGGTCGGCAAAAAGCTAAGTAATGCGAAGAAAAATACCGATAATAAAATATAACCAATTACGAAACGATGGCGGTATAGAAAAAATTGTTCTACGCGTTTTTTCACTGGTTATATTATAGCACAGCAATTAGCCATTCTGCTCATGCTTTGTGTCAAGTGACATAAAGCGGACACGCTCTTTATCGAAGTAGAGCTCGATGTCTTTGAGGGCGCCACGGCGGTGCTTGGCGATGATGAGGTCGGTGATATTCTGACGCTCAGTTTCTTTGTTGTAGTAATCTTCGCGATAAAGGAAGAGCACGATATCGGCATCCTGCTCGATGGAACCGGATTCGCGGAGGTCGGAAAGCATTGGGCGATGGTCTTTGCGGCCGTCGCTTTCGACGCTACGGCTAAGCTGAGAGAGCGCAATGACGGGGACGTTTAATTCGCGGGCGAGGAGCTTCAAGCCACGGGAGATTTCGGAAACTTCCTGAACGCGGTTGTCGCCGCGTTTGCCGGTGCCCGACATGAGCTGGAGGTAGTCTACGATCACCATGCCGAGGTCGTGATCGTGAGCAAAGCGACGTGCTTTGGTGCGCATCTCCATAATCGAAAGACCTGGTTTATCGTCGACATAAATTTGCTCTTCGGCGAGTTCGGACATTGCTTGAGAAATTGCAGCGAAGTCGCTCGAGTCGAAGCCGCCAGTTTCGAGCTTAAATGAGTTGACGCCAGATGCATCGGAAAGCATACGGTTGATGAGCTGTTCTTTACCCATCTCGAGCGAGAACAGCAATACGGCTTTATTGTTAATCGAAGCAACATTGCGAGCGAAATTCAATGCAAGCGCAGTCTTACCCATAGCTGGGCGTGCTGCGAGAATTACCAAGTCGGATTTATGGAAACCGGCCGTGACGCGGTCGAAGTCTGGGAAACCGGATTTATAACCGGCGAGCGAACCCTTGTTTTCGTAGAGCTGTTCGAGGCGGTCGTAAGTGCTTGAGAGTAAGTCGCCGATAAATTCGGCTTCGGTTTTGACGTCTTTGTTCGAGACGTCGAAAAGGATTTTTTCGGCTTCGCCTAATACTTCGCCAGTTTCAGCATCTTCTTTATAGGCGGCTTCATTGATTTTTGCGGCAGCGCTAATGAGGCGACGGCGCGTCGAAGCGTCTTTGATAATTTTCGCGTAGGCGGCTGCGTGTGCGGCGGTAGGTACGAAGTTCGAAAGTTCGGAAAGATAAGCGGCGCCACCGGCTTTGGCGGTGAGCTTTTTAGCCTTGAGCTCATCTTTGACAGTGACGATATCGACAGGTTTGTGATGGGCGTAAAGATTCCACATTGCGCCATAAATGAGCTGGTTCTTCTCGTCGTAGAAATCCTGCGGCTCAACAATTTCGGTAATATCTGGCAAGGATTCTTCGGAAATCAAAATCGCGCCGAGCAACGACTTCTCTGCTTCTAGGTTTTGCGGCGTGATGCGTTCAGTTGCTTTTTCGTTAGACATCGATTTCTATCTCCTCTCCTCCACCCATTATATCGGCTATTTTTGCCATTTCTGGATCTTTTGCTAATGCTTCGTCAGTGATTTCTAATGTGATTGTATCCGGTAATACCTCGCAGATGAGGTCGCGCTTCTTTTCAAGTCGGATTTTCGTGAAGCGCTTTTTGGCGTAGATTTTCAGTGTTCCGCCGTTAAGTGCGTAGTCGACTTCATTAATTATCGGAACGTCGAGCGGGGCTTTGGCGCCGAAGTTTTTGATTACGGCGAGCCAGATTTCGTTCGCGCCAGCATCGTTTGCAACCGGAGCGACGACTGGTTTTGGCGCAGGCGCTGGTTTTTCTTCTGCTGGAGTGGCTTTTGGCGTTGGAACTGGTTGTGGTGCGGCAGCTACTTGGACTTTTGGTGTTTGGATGATTTGGCGCGGGAATGATGGTGCACTGTTTTGGCAGAGCGCGACGAGGAGTTTTGCGGCTGGATAAGGTGAGCGGCTGACCTCGGTTAGTTTATCAAGTAGTGGCAATAACGCACTGTCTGGACGGTCGATGATTTGCGCAATCATTTCGCTTGCGATTGTTTCGGCTTTGACGCCTGTATCGGAAAGCTTCGTGAGATGTGCACGGATTGTGTCAATATTGCCCGAAGTATAAGCCTCGAGAATCTGAGCGATGGTATCGTTCTGTGGAAGACCAAGGGCTTTTTCGAGTATTTCTTCGGTGATTTCGCCATCGCTTAATGTCGAAACCTGGTCAAGCAAAGACAAGGAATCGCGGAACGAACCGCCGCCGCGACGGACGACGATTTCGAGTGCGCCGTCGGTAATTTTGATTTTTTCCTTTTTGCAAATCTCTTTGAGATGCTTGAACATTGTAGCCGGGTCGGCAAGTTTGAATGTAAAAACTTGGCTGCGGCTAGTGATTGTAATCGGCACCTTGTAGGCGTCGGTTGTTGCCATGATGAAAATGACGTGCTCTGGCGGCTCCTCGAGCGTCTTAAGCAAGGCATTGAAGGCCGACTTACTAAGCATATGAACCTCATCGATGATGTAGACCTTGTATTTGCCTTTGGTTGGCGCAATGATTGCGCGCTCGCGGAGATCGCGGATATTATCGACGCCAGTATTGCTGGCGGCATCGATTTCAATAATGTCGAGATAATCGTCTTCGAGCTCGTATTTAAAGCCGTTGATTTCGTGAGCAAGAATGCGGGCGACGGAGGTCTTGCCGGTACCGCGCGGGCCAATAAAAAGATAGGCGTGCGATAGTTTGCCGGATTTTATGGCACCAGAAAGCACGTCTGTGATTTGCGTCTGCCCAACGACCTCTGATAGGCTGCGTGGGCGATACCTCCTGTACAACGCCTTCATATCTTTTATTATACCTCAAAAAAGAGCGCCTTTGTATGACGCTCTTTGATTTTTGAAGACTTATTTCTTTGCCGTCTTTTTGGCTGGTTTCTTTTCTTCGTCGTACTCAGCGTTGAGGAGCTTGTAGGTGCAAGCTGCTGCAGCGGCGCCAGCGAGAGGCGCAATGATGAAGACCCAGACTTGGCCGAGAACTTCGCCGCCAAGCAAAACTGCTGGTGCGAGCGAGCGAGCTGGGTTAACGGAAGTGCCAGTCAAGCCGATACCGAGCATATGTACGAATGCTAAAGTAATAGCGATGATGATGCCGGCAATGTTAGCCTGTTCCTTGCGTGCGGTTACGTTCAAAATGACGTAGACAAACACGAAGGTCAGGATGAGCTCGACGAGAATTGCACCGACCATACTGAGGCCAGTAGCGCTGTAGCTTTCGAAGCCGTTAGCGCCAAGGTTGTTGGTTGGCAGATTAGTGCTACTGAGGATTGCGAAAAGCAAACCAGAACCAGCAAAAGCACCTGCAATCTGCGCTACGACGTAGCCGCAGAACTCTTTGATATTGAGCTTGCCGTTGATGAGCATGGCGAGCGAGACGGCTGGGTTGACGTGGCAGCCGGAGATTTTGCCGATGGAATAAGCACCGGCGATAATCGCAAAGCCAAAGGCTAGCGAAGTTAGTAATGTATGTGCAACCGGGTCGCCAGAAATGCCAGTGACAACGGCGACGCCACAACCGAATAGCACCAGGATCGCAGTTCCGATGAATTCGGCAATGTACTTTTTGTACTTTTGCATAGTTTCCCTCTCAGGTTAATATTACTTATATTTTACCATAAGCCTTTTGATAAAATGTAAAACTTGTGCTAAGATGAAAGAGTCTAAGTATGAAAACAAAAATCCCAATCAAACAGAAGCGTCTGTTTCTAAGAGTGATTAGCTTGTCGTTGACGATTTTGGCATTTTTGGTGGTTTTCTTTGAATTTACGGTTATTGTGCATGGCGGCTGGGCGGACGTCAGTCACAGTGCGGTCTTTATTGCTCCGCTATTTGCCTCAATCGGGATGCTCGCGGCGGTTATTAACATCGTGAAGTTCCGCTCCCGCGGCAAAGAATTGGTTCCGGCGCTTTCAATGGTGGTATTAACGGCGCTATTCTTCTGCTACGTGATGCTGTATACGTCTTATAAATTAGCAGCCTAGAAAAAAACTCGGGTTCGAAGCCCGAGTTTTTGATTCTGCGAGTTTTGACTAGAGGCTGGCCTCAACTGCCGCCCAAGTAGCATCGGCATTGTCGGCTGGGATGATGACGGTAACCTGGTCGCCAACCTTGATGCGGAAATAAGTAACGGAAGCGTAGAGAATCTTGTACTCTTTGCCGTTAACTTCGACGAAGTACTGATCGTCGTGGCTAGTGAGCGTACCGATAACGGTCTTGCGCTCAACTGGGCCAATTTGCTTGTAGAGGAACTTGCCGTTGTCGCCAATGGTGAGCTTCAAAATATCACCCTCAACGAGCTTCGACTTCGAAGCATAGTTAGCTGGAACTGGATAATTCTTGCCGTCTGGTCCAATCATGATCTGGCCATCAAAGACGCCTTCGATAATCTTGCCCTCTGGGCTGTCGGTAACCGTACTCGATGGCGTAGTAATAATGTCGCCATCGCCAAGCATGGACGTTAATAATTCTTTAGCAGCAGAAAGGTTTGTTTCTGCCTCGGTCAAAAGGCTTCGCAGTCTTTTTATTTGTTTTTCTGGTAATTCAGACATACCTCGCATCCTGTCTGTTAGTTTTATTAATTCTATAATATATTCTTCGTGCTTATGTGTCAATGGACGAAATATTTATTTTTTCCACAGGAATAACAGTAGTAGCTTGAAATTCGTTGTATTTTTTACCATTGACATTTTGTTTATGGCAATTTACGCGAAATTGTCGGCCAAGAAAATACCCTCCGGGTGGAGGGTATTTTCATTGAAGTAACATTTTCTGACTTTAAAAGAGTTGAACTTAAGCGAGTTCGACAGTTGCGCCGGCTTCTTCGAGGCTCTTCTTGAGAGCTTCTGCTTCGTCCTTAGCAACCTTTTCTTTGACGTTTGCTGGAGCACCGTCAACGATAGCCTTAGCTTCGCCAAGACCGAGACCGGTAGCTTCCTTAACTGCCTTGATGACAGCGATCTTCTGAGCACCTGCGTCCTTCAAGACAACAGTGTATTCGCTCTTCTCTTCAGCGGCAGCAGCACCACCTTCAGCTGGAGCAGCAGCTACAGCGACAGCAGCAGCAGCTGGCTCAATGCCGTATTCGTCCTTAAGGACATTTTTAAGCTCGTTAACTTCGAGGACGGTGAGCTTAACCAATTCCTCTGCGATTTTCTTAACATCAGCAGCCATGATTGACTCCTTTTCAAATTAGTAGTTGATAAATGATTCGATTGCAAACTTAGGCGTTTGCCTTGTCGGCAATACCATCGAGCAAGGCGTGCAAATTGCCAGAAAGGCCATTTGTAACGTCGTTGACTGGGCTGAGGAGCATGTCCACAACCTGACCGATGAGTTGCTCTTTGCTTGGAAGCTTGGAGAGATCCATGACTTCCTGCTCGGAAAGATTTTTACCGTCAGCTGCGAAAGCGCCCTTGAGCTCAAGCATCGTGTGTTCCTTAGCAAACTTTGCAAGGACCTGTGCTGGAGCAACTTCGTCTTCGCTAGAGATAGCGTAGAGAAGCTGGCCTTCGAGTGCGGTAGTATCGGTGTCTTTGTAAGCCGCAATTTCGCCCATAGCAACACGGACGAGGCGGTTCTTGACGACCTTGATCTGCACACCACTTTCGCGTGCCAAAGCGCGGAGTTCCTGCATTTCCTTGACCGTAAGGCCCTGGTACTTTGCAAAAACAGTCATCTTGGCATCGGAAAGAATCTCGTTTAAGTCGGCAACCAATTGTTGTTTCTTATCTTTGCTAATTGCCATAGATAGAAATCTCCTTTTGGTTATTAGTTTTGTAAGCCAGAAAATGTTAAGGCTCGTCACCAATAATCTAGACAAAAGATTTAAGAATCCTCGGTGGCATGATTAAGCCGGTTGGCCGCCACTGTCTTTGGTAACTTCCGATATTATACCAAAAATGCTAAAATAATGCAATATGATTCGTGTAATTGCGGGTGGCAAGAAATCTAATGGCTGGTTAGTCGAGGCATGCGGTGAATACGAGAAGCGTTTGCGCAAGCCGTTTAATATCAGCTGGGATTTGTCGATGAAGAAAAATTGCCCGAACGCGTCGCGAAACTTGATCGTGATTGTTTTGTGGTTTTGCTTGACGAGCGCGGCGAAATTTTGAGCTCCCCAGAGCTTTCCGCCAAGATTAGTTCCCCGCTTACGAGCGGTCGTGAGGTTGTATTTGTGCTTGGCGGCGCTTTCGGCCATTTCTCCGACGAGATGAAGCAGCGTGCCAATTTAATATGGAGTTTTTCGAAATTGGTCTTCCCGCATCAGATTTGCCGTCTGATGCTAATGGAACAGATATACCGCGCGCAGGAAATCGCGCTCGGCCATCCTTACCATCACGCTTAACCTTGACTTTTTTGACAATCTGTGATATAATGTAATTATTGAGTTATTTTTGCTCAAAATCTATTTAGGGGGTGCCCTTTTATGACATTAGAAGATATTTGCAATGCCCACGGACACGCTACATTTTGCACGATTACGGATGAAGAGTTGGAGTCCTTGGTTCATCATGTTCGTGACACGAACGGATTTGGTCGTATTCATAATCCGGGTAACCATGATTTTTTCCTCGGAATTTTCGAAAACGACAAGAAAGCGGCTAGAATTATTGAGTCGATTAAAGAATGTGTCCTGAATCGTGATTTCGGAGACAAATTCTTGCAGTTGAGCCTTGAGTTGGATTGGGTGATGCCGAGAATCGAAGGAGCTAGATATGCGTTAACGTTCGAGCAGGCGTTCTACTTGATGCAGTCTCATCGTCCGATGGATGACATTTACGTCATGCTTGAGCAGCAGATGGGTGATCGTCGTGAAACCGTGTTGATCAAGTACACTACTGGTGAGTATGCTTCTTAAACCAAAACCGGCCAATTGGCCGGTTTTTGCTAGTCTAAATGTTTGCAGGATTTGAACTGGAAGAAGATGCCAATAATGGCGGTTGCGAGTAG
>JAFYZJ010000025.1 GCA_017548735.1 Candidatus Saccharimonadota bacterium
ACGAACAGCGCTTCCTCGAAATTTCCGCACGCAAGAGCACGCTCGCAAACTTGCTCAACAAAATCATGATTGAGCCGGCCAGCGAAGCTGACACGATGAAAGTGCTCCAAGACCGCGTGCCAATTTTCGAATACCAGAATGGCGTGGTTTATACGCACTGGGCGCTCAAGGAAGCTTACCGTTTATCCGAGCGCTACGTGCACGATCTCGTGATGCCGGGCCGCGCAATCAACTTGCTTGAAACCGCCGCTGCCTATCCGATTCAGGAACGCTTCATCACGGATGCTTCCGTCCAAAAGGCGATTGAGCAGACCTATGGCGTGAAGATGCAGTCCACACACACCGACGAAGACAAAGACAAGTTGCTCAACATGGAAACGTTCATTCATCAGCGTTTGATCGGCCAAGACTCAGCCGTCCAAGCCGTGAGCGATGCTCTGCGTCGCGCCGCTGCTGGCGTACGCAACGAGCAGCGTCCGATCGGCACCTTCCTCTTCCTCGGTCCTACGGGCGTAGGTAAAACCGAGCTCGCAAAGGCAATTTCCGATGTCTACTTCAAGGGCGAAGGCGAAATTATACGCGTCGATTTGAACGAATATGTTTCTGCCGACGACGTCCAGCGTTTGATTGCTGACGGCGCTACAAACGAGCTCAGCCTTACCGCGCAGGTCATGAAGCATCCATTCTCCGTGGTCTTGCTCGATGAGATTGAGAAGGCGCATCCGCTCGTGCTCACGACTTTGCTCCAGTTACTCGACGAAGGTATTTTGCGCGACGTCAACAACCGCGAAGTTAGCTTCCGCGATACAATTGTGGTCGCAACAAGTAACGCCGGTGCAAACAAGATTCGCGAATATATCGATGCTGGCGAAGACATGGTCACGATCAAGGAACAGCTCACGAACGAATTGATTTCGTCCGGCGAATTCAAGCCAGAGTTCCTAAACCGCTTCGACGAAATCTGTGTCTTCCAGCCACTCACGAAGGAATCGCTCTTCAGCATCGTCGATATTATTATTGCCGGCGTAAACAAGACGCTCGAACCACGCAAAATTAGCGTTTCTTTGAACGACGAAGCAAAGCAGCTCCTCGTCGAACGCGGCTACGATCCAAAGCTTGGTGCTCGCCCAATGCGCCGCATTGTTTCGAAGACCGTAGAAAATATCGTGGCACGCTCCGTGCTTAGCGGCGCAGCCGATAACGGCGCCCAAATTGTTATCGACGCCGCGATGATTCAATCAGCTCTTAATTAAATGTTATCTTGGCGAATCGTTTCGATGATATTTTGGTGCGATACTTGGCGCACCGAGTAGCGCATGATGACCGTGATTAATAACGCTACGGCAACGATTGCAATGAGGATTGGAATGAATGGAATTTCATAGCTGAGGCCAATGCCGCCCTCGGAAAGCATGAGGTGGGTTGCGTAGGAAATCACGATACCGATTGGCAAACCAATCAGCAAGGCACGGACGCTGTAGAGAATACTCTCAAAGCGCACCATGCGGTTAAACTCATCGTCCGTCATACCGACCGACTTGAGCATTGCAAATTCTTTCGCGCGCAGAATCACGTTGGTAGAAATTGTATTAAAGACGTTCGTCACGCCAATGAGCGCCACAACGACAATGAAGCCGTACATAAAGATTGCGAGCAGCAACATGATGTTATTGATTTGTTTGAGCTGCGCCTTCACGTCGACACCCATCATGATTCTGGTCCCGGCCGCTTCTTCGTATTCTTCTTCGCTAGCGTTGACGAGGTCGAGATATTTGTCTTTGAGCAGGCTGGTCAAATAGTCCGAAATATCCTCGGAGCGGTCGCCCGGATTCATATAGAGCGACACATAATCTTCGGCCATAATTAATTTGTCGCGCTCGAAATAATCTTCCGAAGCAAAGAAGGATGGCTTCGAAAGTTCCGACGAGCCCATCGGTTTTTTGTCCGTGACGGCAGCAATCGTAAACTCAGTATTCTTTGTGCCGGAATCATCAGCAAGGCGCATGACGACCGTTGCCCTGTCGCCAGCTTTCAAATCCGTCGCACGCTCAATCGTCTTGGCGCCGTTCGCATGATCGACCGTAATTGTATCGTCGAGAATAACCGCATGGTCAAAGTCGCTCTTTACGCCAACCGATCGTGCGTATTTTTCAAAGTATTCGCGCGAAAGCAAAGTCATGACGGCGCCATTCGTTGCGCGCACGTCTTCATAATAAACAAAGTCCTCGACGCCAAAGCGCGAAACCAAATCGCGGTATTGCTTCGTGTCGCCATTTTGTACCATATAGTCAGCGCCAAAGTCCGGAAAATACATATCGATAATGCGGTTGCCGTCGATAACGAAGCTCGACAAGCCGACAAAGACCGCCACGCTCACGACGAGCGAAATCACAGTCGTGCGATACTTCTGGCGACTGCGCTTCAGGTTCTTACTCGCAATCACGCCGCCGACGCCAAAATAGCTTTGGATGAAGCGGTTGGTTTTGAGTTTCTTGCTTTTAATCTTGATGTCCTGACTGCTACGAATTGCTTCGATTGGAGATAGACGGCTGGCGCGAATTGCGGCCGAAGCGGAAGCGAGCCAAACGATAACGAAGCCGAGCGCAGCGTCTGCAAGAATCGCCCAGAGCGGCACGTAGAGTGACAAAGAATATTCCGTAATGCCAAGTAACGAGTTCGTAATAATAAGCAAAATAACCGCTGCGAGCGTACCAATCAAGAGACCGGCTGGAATCGCAAAGAGCCCGATAATAAAGGCTTCAAAAACCACCGAACGGCGAATCTGACGCGGCGTTGCGCCAACGGAGCTAAGCACGCCAAATTCGCGCGTACGCTCAGTCGTCGAAATATTGAACGAATTACGAATCGTGAAGATGCTCGCGATGACCAAGACGCCAATAAAGATAATTGCGAGACAGGCCAGAATTGTCGAAGTGTTGTAGTCGATGTCGCCTTCATACGTGAGCAAGGAACTGTTGACGCGAATATTCGAATAAATGCCTTCGTCGTTCAGCAAATAATCAATGTCTTTGCCGTAGCGTTCGTGACGTTTGATTTTGTCTGCGCGGAAGCGCACATAGATGGTCCAGTTTTTGTCCGCTACGCGGTCAGCGTCAGACAACGAATCGACTCGCGTGTAGAGATTTTTTGGATACGGAGTCGACGAACCTTCGAGGAAGATATTGTCGAGGCCAAACTCAACCGGCTCGGAATAATAGTAGCTATCGACGTTCGGGAAAGTTTCGACAATCGAGAGTTTGTCGCCGGGCACATTTTCAAATGCGTAATGAAAATCACCATAAGTATCGACTTGGTAGTTTTTGAGCGTATTAAAGGCGCTGGTCGGAATTGCGATGACTGTAAAAATCAGTGCAGTCGAAAGCGCGACGCCAATCATCGTGACGATGGAGCGCTTTTTATTGCGCTTCACGCTCGCAATCGTCAGCTTGCTGAGAATGCGCATTTATTTTGCTCCCTTGTCGGAAACAATTTTGCCGTCAGCGAAAGTAATGACGCGGTCTGCTTGTTTAGCGATTTCGAGATCATGTGTTACGAGAATAATTGTCTGCTTGTATTTTTTGTTCGCAAGCTTCAGAAGCTTCACGATTTCAGCGCTCGACTTGGAATCAAGGTTGCCGGTCGGCTCATCGGCAAGAATCAAACTTGGGCGACCGAAAAGTGCGCGACCAATCGCGACGCGTTGCTGCTGACCACCAGAAAGCTGGTTTGGCAAATGCGTTTCGCGGCCTTTAAGCCCGAGCGCATCGATAAGCTCGGCGAGATATTTTTCGTCAACTTCTTTTTTATCCAAGTCAGTCGGGAGGCTAATGTTTTCGGTAACGCTCAAAACTGGAATCAAATTATAGAACTGGTAAATAATACCGATTCTTTGACGGCGGAAAATAGCGAGCTTGTTGTCGTTGAGCTTACAAATGTCCTCGCCGGCAATTTCGATACTGCCCTGCTTTTTATCCGGGCGATCGACGCCGCCAATCATGTGCAGGAGCGTGGACTTGCCAGAACCGCTCGCGCCAATAATCGCAACAAATTCGCCTTCCTTGACGGAGAAACTCACATTGTCCACAGCCTTCACGAGACTGTCGCCTTTGCCGTAAGTCTTGGTCAGATTTTTTACTTCGAGAATGTTCATTTTGCCTCCGTTGCTTTTACTTTTAATTCATCTAGGCTATGTTTGCGATTCAGGACATTTAGATCGATGTACTTTTCGCCTCCGGAATATCCTTTGAGCTCGCCGCGGTCTTTGTATTGCCAAATCAGCCAATCGTCACCGTTTTCCCAGCTCGCCGGGTAATAGACACTGCGAATCCAGCGCGGATAGTCCGCAAAGTCATCGCGGAGATATTTGCCATAGAAATCTTTCTGCGCATAAATAATTGGTTTGACGCCGTATTGCTCTTCGATGGTTTTATTGAAGGCTTTGAGCTCCGTGACGAGTTCGGTTTTGTCTGGCGTGGCAGTATTATCGCCGAGCTCGAGATCGACGGCCGGGATGAGGCGGCCCTCTAGGCTCTGGCCGACGCTCGTAATGTAGTTGTAAGCCTGGCTTGTGCCATCAACAACAAACGAGAAATAGTGATAAGCACCGGCCGGGATACCCGCCTCGGCGGCATTTTTCCAGTTCGGCTCGAAATAATTGTCGACGAACGAGCTACCTTCGGTTGCTTTGATATAAATAAACTGGACATTCTGATCGGCAAGCTGCTGCATGTCGATATTGACCTGGTGGCCAGAGACATCAACGCCGCGTACGTCGGTTTCTTGCACGAACCAATCGTTGATAAAGATGGATTTATTGCGCACTAACAATGCAAAAAGCGCAGCACCGCCAACCAAGGCGACTGCGATGGTCGTAATGATAACCCCCGTGATGCCCCAGTTGTGATTTTTCATAACAATAAATGGTACGCCCGGCAGGGTTCGAACCTGCGACACCTGGTTCCGAAGACCAGTGCTCTAATCCACTGAGCTACGGGCGCATATCTATTATTATAGCACCCCTGGGCGGCAGGCATTAGCGTAAGCATTATGCTTTGCGGACAAGATGTGCTACAATTTCCCTGATTCGGACATGCGAGCGTGTACGAATAGAATAACGGCATTCCGATGCCGGTTTTAGGAGGTGATTTTGTGACTCAATTGTTCAGTGTCGAAGATGCTTTTGTCTTAATGCACTGCGATGACGCCGACAAGATTGCGCAGATGAGAGTGTTCAGCAAGGCAACCAAAGAGGCGCTCGAGAAGATCAATGTTTGTACAGTCTATGACTTCAAGACGCTTGACCCCTCCGTGTTCAAAAAGCTCGACCTCTCCGACGAAGACCGCGCAAAAGCGGAAACCGTCTATGCGTACCTTACGGCTTGACTCACTTCACTCTGGGCCCTGCCAGGATACTGGCGGGGTCTTTTCTCTCTCTGATGGTATAATATATCTATGCACCCGTAGCTCAGTGGATTAGAGCACTGGTTTCCGGTACCAGGTGTCGTGGGTTCGACTCCCGCCGGGTGTACCAGAAAGGACAAAATGAAAATACGAGAAAATGTACCCATTAGCGAACTCACAACGATGCGTCTTGGTGGCGCCGCACGTTATGTAGTTGAAGTCGAAAGCGAAGACGAGGTCAAAAAGGCCTGGGGTTTTGCTGCCGAAAAAGAGCTACCTGTATATATTCTTGGTAGCGGTAGTAATATTATTGGCCGCGACGGCGGTTTTAATGGCGTCATTCTTGTAAACAAAATCAAGGGCATGGGCATTGCCGTGCCTGAAGAAAATGGCATGATTGATCTATATGCGAACAGCGGCGAGCTGCTCGACGATTTTGTCACGTATGGTACACAAATGGGTTTCTCCGGTATGGAAGCGCTCAGCGCGATTCCTGGTACGGTCGGAGCGGCACCGGTGCAAAACGTAGGCGCCTACGGTCAGGATATTTCCCAGACTTTGATTTCCGTGCGCGCCTATGATGATTTGCTCGAAGAGATTGTCGAGTTGCCAGTTTACGATTTGGACCTCGGCTATCGCCACAGTATTTTCAATAGCGGCGACGGCGTTGGACGCTATTTCATTACGCAGATTACCGTTCGCCTCAAACGCAAGACTTTGAAACCACCTTTCTATAATTCCCTACAGAAATATCTCGAAGATAACAAGATTACCGATTATTCGCCAGAGTCGATTCGCAAGGCCGTACGCGCCGTACGCGAGTCGAAGTTGCCAGACCCGGCCGAGATTGCTTCGAGCGGCAGCTTCTTTAAGAACGTTTATCTGAAGACGCCAGAAGAAATCAAGGCAGCCGAAGGCCGCGGCATTCCAGTCTGGGACGGCGGCAAGATTCCAGCCGGTTGGCTGATTGAGCACGCAGGCCTCAAAGGTCAGGTCTTCCATGGCATGCGCGTTTGCGACAAGGCTTCCCTAGTTTTGATTAATGAAGATGCTCGCAGCTACGCCGATCTCGATGCAGCACGTAAAGAAATTATTGCGATTGTGCGCGCGAAATTCGGTTACACACTTGAGCAAGAGCCAATGGAGTTGGGCGAGTGAAAGAACTAAACGGTCGCGAGCTTGCGGGTTATATTAAGGAGCGCCAAGCACATCAGGTGCGTCATTTGCGCGCGCTCAAAAAATTCCCGAAGTTGGTGATTTTTTACGATAACGACAACCCGGTGATTTTGAAATATATCGCGCTCAAGGAACAGTATGGCGCGGATATTTTGATCGACGTTGAGACGCGCAAGATTAACGCGGCAAATGCCTCCGCCGAAGTGCGCGCAGCGGCTGATGATCCAGCGGTTTCTGGCATTATCGTGCAGCTACCGCTCACGGAATGCGACATGGAAATTCTGAATTTGATCCCGAACGAAAAGGACGTCGACGGCTTGCGCGGTGAACGTGATACGGCGACCGCGATGGCGATTCATTGGCTTTTGACCGGCTACGGCGTCGAGTTGCCGAATTTGAAGCTTGCAATTGTTGGACGCGGCAAGTTAGTCGGCGCACCATTGCTCAAAATGTGGACCGAGAGCGGTTACGATGTGACGATTTTCCATCGTGGCGACGATTTGTCTCGGCTTAGTGATTACGACGTGATTGTGACGGCAACCGGTGTGCCGGGACTGATTACTTCTGCGCACTTGAAGCAGGGTGCGGTCGTGGTAGATGCCGGTACGGCAAGCGAGAATGGTGTGATTAAGGGTGACATTTCCGACGAGGTGCGCGCCGAGCGTGACGATTTGACGATTACGCCGAATATCGGCGGCGTTGGGCCACTGACGGTCGCAATGTTGTTCGAGAACGTGATTCGTTCCGCTTCGACTGGCACCGACGCTGAGTAATTTGAATATCTTTGCGGTTTTTCCGCCATCAAAATACCGCCCGGGTGGGCGGTATTTTTAGCAACTACTTTATGTGGCCGTTATTCCTGAGCCACGTTTCTGCAGCGGCACGTTGCGCCGGCGAGGACCCCTCATTATTCATAATCTGAGTCTGCCTCTTAACTTCCTCTGCTTGCTGGGATCGAGGAGCC
>JAFYZJ010000026.1 GCA_017548735.1 Candidatus Saccharimonadota bacterium
ATGCGTGTAGCTAGGTCGGTTGTAGTAGTAGATATAAGCTTGATCTATTACAGTTCTAGCTTGCTAGATGCAACAAAAGCTATCACAAAGAAACCGCGTTGTTCTTGATTGCACGCTAAATTGTTAAACAAGAAACCGCCCGAAAGGGCGGCTTTTTGTCGGTAGAGCAGGGCGACTTTGGGCTGCTCTAAATGTTGTAAAAAATAATAAAACAGAGTAAAATCCCCGGTTTTTGGCCGGGGATTCGTCTTTTTGAACGTTTTAGAGCTTTCGGAGTTTTCGAATAATAACTTCATTGGTTCTGTCGCCGTCGATGTAATCGCCGTCCGAAACGAAGAAGAGGTCATCGGTCGTGCGTCCAGTTTCGCGAGCGGCGCGAGCAAATTCCTCGGAGACGAGATAAAACTTGCCGTTAGAACGGCCCGGGAAGGGCATATTTATGAGCTTACCGTTAGTAAAACCGATTAGCTCAAGCTCTGTTCGATAGCCGGTTTGCTCGACTAATATCGCATTCGGAATCTCTCCACCTTCTGAGTCGATAAGGAATATCTCCTCCGTAGTAACTGGTTTGTCGGACCTGGATACGGCGGCATGGAAGCCGGTTTCTTCAGAGTAGAATGATCTTTTCCCATCCTCAAAGCGGGGATCGATTATGCAGGCGCGACGCATAAAGAGGTAGTTGACGAGAGTGTACTGAGGTAAGAGGGGATTGCTAGAGAGGCTTGCGCTAGAATATAGCTTAATAAACTCTCCGTTACCTTCGTTCATTATGGGCGGCTTGACCTCTGTGGGATCAGCGGGCTCAATGGACTCTTCTTCAGCATTCTCGTTACTATCGGCAACCTCTTCGTTAGGAGCGACCAATATAACGGGGTCGCCATCAAAGGGGTCGGGGGCATCGGTTTCAGGATTGAATGGTGGGGGCGGAAGTTCTTCTTCCTCCTCTCCTTTCGGTTCAACATCTGGTTCGACCTCTGATTTAGTCTCAGACTCTACCTCTGGTTCAGCTTCGGGCTTGGCCTCTGGTGTGGTCTCCTCGGGCTCTTCTTCGTCCGGCAATGATCTTTGCCATACCTTGAAGGCTGCCTTAGATGCCTCGCTGAACTCTGAGAATGAGGCTATGCGTGCTAAGCTGTTAGGGTCGGGGAAGGTGCTATCTTCCAGATGCGCCCTCTTTGCATCTTCGAAACTTACGGGACATTTGTCCTTTTTCGTAAGATTGATTTTTGCCGTAAGATCAACTAACCGATTAAATGCCTGATATGATTCTTCTGTAACATGACTGCCAAATAAAATTGCCATAACATTCACCTCCTTTGGTGTGTGCTAGGCTCTAAAACGCTCTAAAAGGGCCTTATTCCATAAAAACGAATAATTACCACAAAAATAATACAAAATGGCGCGTAGGGCAAGCATGAGCGTCATGGCGGGGCATTAAAAATGGCACGCGGATTGTGCCAAAACGTGCTGGATTTTTGCCAAAAATGGCGCCAATAAAAAGCTCCGAGTTCAGTGCACCGCGACCATATTTTAATTTGAATAGTTGTCGCGCTAGAACCGGAGCTTATAAAAAGGTGTTTGTGTTTTTTGTGTTTAAAATGTGTTTGTTTTTGAAGAATAGTGCGGCTTTTATGTTCTGCGAATAAACACAAAAGCTATTTTTAGTATAAGCGCTTTCTGGTGGGTTGTCAATAGGTTTTGTATAAAAATGTTATACAAAATTAACAGAGGTAATTTTGGTATTCGCCAAAAAAATTACGATTTTTCTGCATTTTTTCTGGAAATTTGTGGTATGGATTTTTGGCTAGAAAATTAGTAAAATGAGGGCATGGAAAAACGCATTTTTGGCGCGACTGATGGCATTCGTGGGAAGGTCGGTGAGGCGCCACTCAGACCAAACATTATGCGCGAATTGGGCCGCGCAATTGCAAAAAATACGTACGCCAAAAAAGTGCTTTTGGGCCGCGATACGCGCGAAAGCGGCATGTGGATGAACGCGGAAATTTCGGACGGTTTGAAAGCCGCCGGCGCGGACGTGGAAGACTTTGGCATTTTGCCAACGCCAGCCGTGCAAGCCATTATAAAAGACTCGGGCGAGTATGACGCGGGTGTGATGCTTACGGCTTCACATAACCCAGCAACCGATAATGGTATTAAGGTCTTTGGTTCGGACGGCGATAAGATCTCCGATGAACAGGAATTGGCTGTCGAGGCAACCTTCTTTGAGGCGAAGCTAGAGAAAGATGAAGACGCTCCAGAGGTGAAGTTTGTAAAACAGCACAGTGAAGCAGCTGAGAAGTATTATGAACAGATTGCAGCCTCTCAGGTTGGCGATATGGGCTTCGAAGGAATGAAGATTATCTTGGACGCAGCAAGCGGCGCTGGTCACGATTTCTCGCGTAAGGTATTTGAAGAGTTTGAATTAGAGGTCGATCAGATTGACCCAGAACCGAATGGCAAGAATATTAATGATGGCTATGGCGCGCTTTACCCGGAAAGGATGGCTGAAGCAGCGCGCGAGCAGGGTTTGATTGGCGTGGCGCTCGATGGCGACGCTGACCGTATTGTCTTGGCAGACGAAGACGGTCGCATCTGGGATGGTGATCGCATCGTGATTCTCCTTGCTGAATATCTGAAAGAACAGGGTAAATTGCCGGCTGATACGGTGGTTTTGACCGAATATAGCAATCTTGCGACGATTAAATACCTCGAGAGCGAAGGTATTAAGGTAGCGAAGGTCGTGAACGGCGACCGCTATGTGGCGCAGAAGTGCGTCGAGCTCGGTGCTGGTCTTGGTGGCGAATTAGCTGGACATATATTATATCTGCCATGGCTACGCGGTTCGGACGGTACTTTTATGGCATTGATGGTGATGCGCATTGTCCAGGAGCGCGGCAAGCGTCTTGCGGATATGTGGGCAGATTATGAGAACGTCCCATCGAAGCAATGGGGTCTCTTCGTGAAGGAGAAGCGTCCATTTGAGGCGATTGCGGGCTTTAATGAGGCGATTGCTGAAGCGGAAGAGCGTTTTGCTGGCCGCGGTCGTGTCTTTGTACGCTATTCTGGCACGGAAAACAAGATGCGTATCTTGATCGAAGGTGAAGATGAGGCGCTGGTTGAGGAGATTGGCGAGAATCTAGCAAATATTGTTAAAAAGGAGATTGGGGCATGATTGAGGTAGGCACGGTAAAAGAATATGACGTCGAGCTCGCGGAGGCGATGGGAAAGTTGCGCCAGCAGCTCAGTGCGCGCCATGACGGCTCGGCAATTAGCCGGGAATTGATCGAGGAGCTCATCGAGTCGCCTTATCATGATATTTTGGTGGCGACGGATGGCGATAAGATTGTTGGGATGGTAATTGTTTCGATTGTGATGGCAACGCTCGATCGCAATGTGTACATGGAAGATTTGGTGGTGGATAGTGAATGCCGTGGCCAGGGTGCTGGTGGCAAGTTGCTAGACGCCGTGAAAGATTGGGGTAGGGCACATGGTTGCCGCCGCCTCGAGTTTACTTCGTCGAGTCGCGAAAAGAAAGAGGGCGCAAAGGGGTTCTATGAGAGTCATGGCGCCGAAGTTCGCGAGACAAACGCTTTCCGTGCGGAATTGAACTAATTATTTAAGAAATAGTCTTGACATTTTTGCAATTTTAGCATAAGCTGTAAGCAAGACTAGGTCAAAATAAAAAAATAGTCGAAACAAAAATAAACAGCAAAAACAAGAGTATGTGGAAAAAATTTTTTGCAGCTAGCGCTGTCGCAGTAGGTATAGCAGGGATTCTCGGTAGCGGGAGCGTTTTTGCGGCTTCGGCTCCATATACTCCTGGGACAGTTATTAACCCAGGTTTGGTTACGAATGTTACGATTTGTGTCGACTATTCTGACAAGGTAATTTCTGGAGAATCTATCTCTGCAGAGGTTTGGGGGCAAAACGTCTCTGGCAGATTAGAGTTTGAATACGAGAATTTCGTAGCTTACGGTCCACTTTGTGTGCTCATACCGCAATCGACTTTTGGTATGCAAGGTTTTAGGTATATTATTCCGATGGGCATTAGTGGGGCAACGCTCTCTAATGATGGGGCGGGTGAATACACTCTAAGCTTAGAGGACGCGACAGTATCGAACAACTATTTGCGCTCTCATGGATCTACGACTCGTAGAATCAAAAAATCGACCTTCGACATTCAGTTTGATGCGAATGGCGGCGAAGGCACGATGGCATCGATGACGAATTTGATACCGAATACATATTACCAGCTTACGAGTAATAGCTTTACGCGCGCCGGATATGTACTGACGAACTGGAATACGAAAGCGGATGGCACCGGCGATTCGTATGCAGACAAAGGTTGGGTCAATTTTGCCACGTCTGAAACGAGGGTACTGTACGCACAGTGGGTAGATTACCACGGGATTGCTTCGACGCTAAAGGAGGGGGAAGACTTCAATGCGGCATTAGTGCAGCTCGCTGGCGGCGCTAACAATATTCGCTCGGTTGAGTTTGTTAGTAGCCTGCCGTCGACATTGCCAACATCTGCTATAGAAAACAGGGTATTGGTTTCGACGAACAATAGCGCGCCGGCATATGCATATATTGATGGCGATGCGGTTTATATTATGGCCGAGAACGATGCCCATGAGGTTACTATGAATTACTACTCCTCTAGCATGTTTGAGGGGATGACAAACCTTGAAACCGTGAAGATGGACCAAAGTGTTGTTGTCGACGCCTTGAAGGATATCAGCAAAATATTCAAGAACACGGCGCTTAGTACTTTGACGCTCCCGAGCGGTATCGGTCTCGATAAAGCCGGTAGTATGAGCGAGGCGTTCTATAACACGAATATGACGGATTGGACGTTCTTTGAGAACTGGAATGTCAGCGAATGGGGTAATACCTATAAGATGTTCTACCACGACAATGGTGTCAGTATGAGATATCCTAGCTGGTACTTACAACAGCATGCTGGCTATCTAGCCGATGGTAACACTATCCGCGATAAGTTGAGTGCTCTAGGTGTGCCCGTATATAGCTCGAATGGCGTAGTTTTGAAGTATAAGGATGAGCTGCCGAGCGGCTTCAGCCCTACCAGCAGTAATGTTATTTCCGCCGACGGCTATTCAGAGTCTGTTTATATCTGGAAAGAGGATGACGGGAATGGCGGGTATGACTACTATTATGGTGGTAATAAGTATATTGACGCGATTGTCTTGAATGCTGATTCGAGCGGATTATTCAACGCGCTTAGTATTAGTAATATCGAGACAAGAGGCGATTATTTCTGGGAGACGCGGTTCGTGACGAATATGTCCAATATGTTTGCGGACGACTATGTCCTTGAATCGATGGACTTTGCGGAAAACTGGGATACTTCGAGCGTGACGAATATGTCTCATATGTTCAATTGGGCAATCGTATTAGCGGACGCTTCCGCTCTCGAAAACTGGGACGTTTCGAGCGTGACGGATATGTCTCATATGTTCAATTGTGCAATCGTATTAGCGGACGCTTCCGCTCTCGAAAACTGGGACGTTTCGAGCGTGACGGATATGAGCAATATGTTTGACAATTCCGCGGTCACTACGCCACCATCCTGGTATAACGAATAAAAAACCGCCCTTCGGGGCGGCTTTTTGTCGGATACGTTCTTTAAGGGAAGCGAGTAGGCGCGACGAGGTGCATGATGAAGTAGAGCAACAAGCTGTGTAGGTTGCTCATAAAGACTGCGCCAACGACGCAGGCGATGATGCCGATAAGCTTGATCTTGTCGTAGCTAGCGACGCCATTTGCCATGTTGTCGCCGATCCACTGATGGAATTTGACTACCAAAAGACCCGCGATAATGACCGCGACGCCGATGAAAAACCATCCCCAACTAAATTCCCATTGCATAAGCTTATTGTATCATATAAAACTTATACTTGCATCGGCTGCGGAAATAGAGTAGAATAATTCTGGTAAGGGGATATAGCTCAGCTGGTTAGAGCGCGTCACTGATAATGACGAGGTCTGTGGTTCAAGTCCACATATCCCCACCAGCACATGGGGTGTGCGAAGGCTTCGGTCTTTGCCACTCCACCATTTTTTTCTAAAGCCCAGAGGGGCTATTTTTGTTGGCATTTGAGATTTCTTGGAAACATGTTATTATAATGAATAATTCCTCGGTTTCCGAGGTGTTGATCTTTAATCCTATTGAAAGGCAGGTCTATATGTATGTTAAGCATGAGTCACTTGACTGTAACAAGGGAAATACGTGACGCTATACAGCTGAAGGTAAAGGATTACCCGATTTTCGCTAAGAGGGGCGGTGGTGCAATCCGCATCTCATTTTATCCGTTCTGCAAAGAGGCCGACGATTGGCTCGGTGGCTTAGGGCAGTATATGGACATGATGAATCGCTTTAATGGCAAATTGTTCCAGCGCCGCAATTCGCCGTGCTATGAGTTCGTTTTTGGGGTTACTCCCGGAAAAGGCATGGTAATAACTGACGTTTGGGATAATGAGTGGCAACAGGTTAGCTGCTATGGCTACTCGGCCTTAAAGATTGCCCACGCATACCGTGCGGCGTATGAAGGAAAGGAGTACTGCTCCGGAATCGATCTCGGCATTCCGTACCTCGTAGAGGAGAATGGTTATGCGGCACATCCTGGTGCACTGGGCTTTATCATTAAGTACAAAGGCTCTTTCTTCTTCGATATCGCGGTTTGCGTTTCTGGCGCGACGTCAGAAGAGGATAAGGAATGTGTGGCGGCGGCAATTAGGGTAGTGGAGGACTTATTCGCTAACGAGAAGGATTTTGCGGTCGTGTTACCGGATTTATCTGCCAAGTAAGAATGGCCCGGCATTTGCCGGGCTTTTTCGTGCCCATTGACTTTTTTGCGGAAAAGTGCTATAATTGTAAAATAATCTCCCATAGAAAGGTGGTGTAAGAAATGGGTGATAGAAAATTAGAAATCCGTGATAATACAACTTATGAGATCGGTGGCAACTTGGCATATTCCTGTTCGTCTAATTCTGGTTCGTCCATGAAGTGGGAGGCTAGACAAAACGGCGCTCCTGCGTATATCGGCAGAATCGTTACGGCGGAGGAGGGCGACTTCTTTTATGGCTATATTATGAGTCTCTGGAAAATGTCGGTTTCTTCGTATAGTGATTGCATTAAGCCTATTGTTGGCTGCTTCATTAAGGGCAGGAATAACAATACGCATATAATCTTTGCTACTATCGACGACTTCACCTGCAGATGCTACATGAAGAAGAAGATCGATGAATACAACTACGGTATTTTTACTAGTGGTGAGCATAGCGACAAAGAGTGGTCGGTGGAATCATTTGATGGATATTTCACCTGTCACGCCCACAAGAGCTATGTAGCGAATGAGGAAGACGGGAAGGCCATGGCCGACGTCATTATGTCTGAATATGCGCGTTTAATTAAGAGGAAAAAGTATCAGACGAAGGTCGATAACTTCGTCAAAAGATTCGAGTATATTAAAGAGAAAATGCTCGACCTTATCGATGAACGTGAAGACATAGTTGCTACGATTGAGTATCCGGATGAAAAATGATAATAACCCCCTCTTTGAGGGGGTTTTCTGTTGTCGCACAATCTGTTGTTCGGTTATTATGACATATTTTTAGACAAAAGCGTATTGACAAAACAAAAGCTTTATGCTAAAATAGGCATAAGCACCTGCGAAGGTGACTGCTTTTAAGTTGTTCTTCGCATAAAAAGGGTGGCGATATTATTTAATTTGGTGGGCAGAAGTGGAGCTAGAAATGGCTGGAACTAAGGCTGGCGGTCAGAAGGCTGCCTCTACTAACAAAACCAAGTACGGTAAGGATTTCTACGCTGAAATCGGCCGTAAAGGTGGTAAGAATGGTCACACTGGCGGTTTTGCTGCTAACCCAGAGCTTGCGAAGATTGCAGGCGCAAAGGGTGGCCGCATCTCGAAGCGCGGCAAAGCAAAAAAGAACGCTTAATTAGTTTGATCTAAAGAAAAGTCCCTCTTAATGGGGGGCTTTTTTGTTGCGCCAGGTGGCGCCGCAGAGTGGGCAGTGATAGGCGCCGGCGTCGTCCTGATAGCCGGCGAGCTGGCAGTTTTTACAGAGAGAGGCGAAGTGGAGGTAGTTGCGGTAGCTGTCGAGGCGATCTTCAGCGAAATCCTCGTCGTATTTGACGCTGTATTTATCGCAGAGCTCGTGGGCCTTGGCCCAGGCGCGCGCTTCGATTTCGAGGAGTTCGATATCTGTATGATAGTCGGATTCCTTGATGAGATAGTGGCCGAGCTCGTGGAGCAGTAGAAGCTTGGCTTCATCGGGCTCATATTCGCTGTCTAGGGTATAAAAAAGCGTGTTTGGCGGGGTAAACTGGAAACGGTTGCCCTCGGTGATGGCGAGCTCTGAATAGTCGCTACTGAGCTTTTTGATGAGCTTTTGCATAGAGGTAGCATCCTTGAATTACGGAGAAAGAGCCGTAGCGGGCTTTCGTGAAGCGCGGGAGGGAGACGTTTTTTGGGAGTTGGGTGCTCAAAATCTTGCGCAAATTGCGGCGATAGCGGGGAAGCTGGAGGCCGAGAGGGCCGCCAAAGATGATGCAGTCTGGCTTGATGCGGGCGGTAAGTGGCGCGAGACCAAGGGCGATGCGCTCGGCGACTTCGTTCCAGGTAGCCTTATCTTTGATATCCGAGGCGTGTTCGACGCCGTAGATGCGATTAACGGCGCTCGCTGCGGCAAGATCTTCCCATTCGGCGGTCTCGCCGTGGTAGGTGAACTTGTTGTGGCCCGGCTCGAGGTCGTGGTAGGTTTTGGTGAGTTTGCCATCGGTAGTGACGCCGCCACCAATACCAGTGCTAAAGGTGAAGTAGACGCACTTGTGGTGGCTGCGGCGAGTCTCGGCGATGGCGGCGAGGTTGCCGTCGTTCTCGATAAAGGCAGGCTTGCCGAAATCTTTCTCGAGCTTCTTTGCGAGGTCGAAGTTCTTCCAAGGGAGATTGCCGAGCCAGGTGCATTTGTTGTCTTTGACGATGCCTGGCATGGCGACGCCGAAGGCGACTACTTCGCCGAGGACGAAGTTAATGCGAATCTGTTGGCTAAGATAATCGTAGAAAGCGTTCTGATCGGTGTTGGTGGGGAACTTAACAGAGTGAAGGATTTTGCCCTTTTTGTTCACGAGGGCGACGAGGGTTTTGGTGCCACCAATGTCGATACATAGATACATGACTTCATTATAGCAGATGGTTGCCGGGGATAATGCTATTGCAAAAAATCGCAAAGTGTGGTATAATATGCTTAAGTTTAGTTTAGGAGTTATTTTTATGACTGAGAATGAAGTTAAATATCGTCGTTGGGGTTGGGGCGCAGTGCTTGGTCTCGCGGCTGTGATTATCATCGCAGGTATCGTGATGGCCGCAACGCTTTCTTCGCCAAAGCCAAATACGGCTAACGCCGAGCCGGAGACGACTACGGAACAGCCAAATACGGTTGCTTCGACCGAGGAAAAGAAGGAAGAGACGAAGTCTGAAACGAAGACTGAGACCAAGAAAGAGACTCAGGACGAGGTAATTAAGAATCACATTAACCCTGATCACAATGCTAGCTCGACTTCGAATAACAACTCGAGCAGTACTTCTAATTCCTCTAGCACCAGCTCGGCAAGCAACATGCCAAAGACTGGTCCAGAAGATGCAGTTTTGCCAATCTTCGCGCTCGCAGTTAGCGGTGCATTGATTGCTTACAATTTGACGCTTACAAAGAAAAACGCTTAACCTTTACAACAGGGAAAAAATAGATTAGAATAGTGGGTAGCATGAGGCTACTCACTATTTTTTGTGAGGCTCACGAGAGATAATGAGTAGTCTCAGCGGAAGGAAACAATAAATCAATGGCTACAAAAGCTAAATTGACAATGGACGAGCTCCTCGCAAACGAGGATAGCAAGGCTATTGTACTCGGTGACACCATCGAAGGTAAGGTGTTATCCGTTAAGAAGCACGAGATTCTTATTGATCTCGGTGCACGCGGTGTTGGTCTCGTTCCACGTCGCGAGGTCGCTTTCGGGCGTACGCTCAAGGAAGGCGATGACGTATCTGCGTCCGTCGTAGATACTGAGATGGAAGACGGTATGGTTCTTCTTTCTCTCCGCAAAGCCGTCAAAGAGAAGGGCTGGGATGAAATCTCCAGCAAGCTCGAGGCAGGCGAAATCATCGAGGTTCAACCATTCGACGCCAACCGTGGCGGTCTCTTGGTCGAATACGAAGGTATTCGCGGCTTCTTGCCAGTTTCTCAGCTTTCGGCTGAACATTACCCACGTGTTGGTGGCTCTGACAAGGATGAAATCCTTCAGCGCCTCAATAGTCTCGTTGGTAAGCCAATTCGCGTTCGCATCCTCGATGCTGATCGCAAGACCAATAAGCTTATTCTCTCTGAGAAGGAAGCTATCAAGGACGGTCTCGCAGAGCGCTTCTCGAAGCTCGCTGTCGGTGACGTCGTTAAGGGTGTAGTGACCGGTGTGGTCGACTTCGGTATCTTCGTCAACGTTGACGGTATTGAAGGCCTCGTTCACATTTCTGAGATTTCTTGGGAACGTGTCAACAACCCAGCTGACTATGTTAAGGTCGGCGAAACCGTCGAAGCAAAGATTATTGCAATCGACAAGGACCGCCTCAGCCTCTCTATGAAGCAGCTTCAGGAAGACCCATGGCTTTCCGAAATCGCTAACTTCAAGAAGGGCGACAAGGTCGAAGGTACGATTACTCGTATCACCCCATTTGGCGCATTTGTTCAGATTTCGCCAGCTGTCGAAGCTTTGGTCCACGTGTCCGAGCTCGGCGAGGGCAGCGATGTCGACCCAGAGAAGATCTTCACGCTCAACGAGCGCAAGGAATTCAAGATTCTCGACATCGACAAAGAAGGTCGCAAGATTTCTCTTAGCTTCACTGATAAGAAAGCAAAGAAGTAATCAAGCGCTTTTAGGAAAAACCACCTTTCGGGGTGGTTTTTTCGTTGTGTATAATAAAAATATGGAACTAGTTTATAAAAAGATCGAAGAAAAAGATAAAGACCAACTATTTGCGTTAATCGATACGGTCCTCTCGGGCTTGCCGGATGAGGCGCATTTTATCCCATATGAACAGTGGGAGCTCGACAGCATGTTTGACGAGGTGAACTACGCGCCGCTTTATGGGGCGTACGATGGCGATAAGTTGGTCGGCATGGCGCAGCTTTATGTCTCTCAGGATATGTTGAAGGACTTTAAGGATGAATTCGGCTTGTCCGAATACAAGGTATGCGAGCTGGGCGGGAACTTGGTTCTACCGGAATACAGAGGCCGCGGTATTACGACGACGCTTCAGAAGATGGAGATGAAGTTGGCGGAAGAGCTGGGCTTTGATTACATTATCTCGATGGCGCATCCAGACAACGTTGCGAGCTGCAAGACGCTAGAGAAGATTGGCCTAGAGTTTGTAAAGGAAACGACGCTTTCGAACGGGTTCTTGCGCAGGCTCTATATGAAGAGGTTAGCATAAGCGTTTTGTGATATCATAAAAGAGTGAAACAGGAAATCTTGAGGGTTGGGCAAGGCTATATGCCAGTAGACTGGTATTTTTCGCGACTCCATAATGGGCACAAAATCAGTAGAGTTTTGTTGGTCTCGGATTTGCCGCTCGATTCGCTTGAGATTACCCGTTATTTCCGCGATATGCCGTATTGGCTAGGGGTGAAAATTGTGCCGTTTGATCAGTTCAAGCCAAATCCGGATTACGAGTCGGTCGTGAAGGGCGTGCGTGTCTATAAGATTAACCAGTGTGACGCGGTGGTGGCAATCGGTGGTGGCTCGGCGATGGATGTAGCGAAGTGCATCAAGATGTTCGCGACGCTCGATGAGAACAAAAATTACCTTGAACAAGAAATTATTCCAAATGATATTCCGTTTCTTGCGGTGCCGACGACGGCTGGGACCGGCTCGGAGGCGACGCGCTTTGCGATTGTGTATTATCAGGGAATTAAGCACTCGATAACAGATGAGAGCTGTATCCCGGATGCAGTTGTGATGGATCCGAATGTTTTGAAGACTTTGCCGGATTACCAAAGAAAGGCGACGATGCTCGATGCGCTGTGTCATGCGATTGAGTCGTATTGGGCGGTGGCGAGTACAGAGGAGAGCCGGGGCTACAGCGCTGAGGCAATTAAACTGATTTTTGACAATGTCTTTGGGTATCTTGCGAATAACCCGAAACAGAACGAGCAGATGCTACGAGCGGCGAATCTCGCTGGTAAGGCAATTAATATCACGCGAACGACCGCGCCGCATGCGATGGGGTATAATCTTACCTCTGTTTATGGCACGGCGCATGGGCATGCGGTGGCGCTTTGTATGAAGCAGATTTTCCCGCTCACGATTGACCGTGCATTTGTGTCTTGCAATGATCCGCGCGGGGCAGATTACCTCGAGGGGGTCTTGCGCGAAATGGCGAAATTGATGGGCTGCCAGACGGCGGCAGCGGCATCAAAAAAGTTTAGCGAATTTGTCGATGGCTTGGAGCTTGAAAAACCGCAATTTACAGAGGGGGATTTCGAGAAGTTTACGAATGTCGTGAATCCGGACCGCCTCGCAAATCACCCAGTGAAGATTGACGCGAGTGAAATAAACGACATCTATCGCCAGATTTTGGCCTAGGATTAGCGTTTTTACCACTTTTATGCTACAATTATGAAAGTATTTTCCAAGGGTGGATTTTTTATTATTGCTTAAAGAGAAAGGAGCTAGAAAATGGAAGAAAAAGTGATACAGGTTTCTGGCTCGATTACGGTAGACGAGCTAGCAAACGCGTTGGGCGTATCTGTTACGCACCTTATTGGTGAGCTTTTCAAGAACGGCATTATGGCCACGATTAACCAGCGCCTCGATGTCGAGACGGCACAGATTATGACCGAGGAACTCGGTTTTGAGAATGTGCGTTTTGAACGCAAAGAGAATTCGGCAAAGTTGCCAGGCGCTAAGCGTGAGTTATCGAAGGATGCAAAGCTTCGTCCACCAGTAGTGGCAGTGATGGGTCACGTTGACCATGGTAAAACTACACTTCTCGATACGCTTCTCAAGAAAAAGACCGTCGAAGGCGAGGCGGGTGGTATCACTCAGCATATTTCCGCTTATCAGATGGAATACAAGGAACGCAAGATTACCTTTCTTGATACGCCGGGCCACGAGGCTTTCGCGGCGATTCGCCAGCACGGTGCAATGCTTACCGATATCGTGGTGATTGTTGTTGCTGCAGATGATGGCGTGAAGCCACAGACCGCAGAGGCGATTAAGTTTGCTGAGGCGGCAAATGCCAAGATTATCGTTGCGATTAACAAGATTGATAAGGAAGGTGCAAATATTGATCGCACCAAGGCGCAGCTTGCGACTGACTTCAACCTCAACCCAGAGGAATGGGGTGGCGATACGATTATGGTGCCAATTTCCGCAAAGACCGGCGAGAACCTCGAGCAACTCCTCGATATGATTCTTTTGACCGCTGATATTGATGAGCTTAAGGCGGACGTAAATATTCCTGCTGAGGGTCTCGTGATTGAGAGCCATATGGAAGTCGGTAAGGGTTCGGTTGTGAACCTTCTCGTCACCGGCGGCGAACTCAAGGTTGGCGAGTTTATCGTTGCAGGCAAGACCTATGCTAAGATTCGCACGATGCTTGACTGGAAGAATAAACCAAAGGGCAAGGCGACGCCCTCGACCCCTGTGGTTGTGACCGGTTTTAAGGAGCTTCCGAACTTCGGCGATAAGTTTGAAGAGGTGGCAGACGAAAAGACTGCTCGCCGCATGGCGCTCCTCAACGCTCAGGCCGAGGCGAATGAAACGGCAAATGCGAACGTCACCTCGAGCGACCTTCTCCGCATGATGAATACTGCAGATAACACCAAGACCTTTAATGTGCTCGTGAAGGGCGACGTTCAGGGTTCGGTCACCTCTGTTGTTGACTCTCTTCGCATGATTGATACACAGGGCGAAATCACGCTCAATATCGTCGCAACCGGCGTTGGCGCTATCTCTGAAAACGACGTCTATATGGCAAGTGCCGGTAACACTGTGATTTACGGTTTCAACGTGACGGTACCAAATGCAATTGCCAAGATGGCAGAGCGCAACGGTGTGCCAGTACGTGTTTACCGCGTGATTTACGAACTTCTCGATGATGCAAAGCATGAGATGGAAAACATGCTCGACGCTGAAATGGTCGAGACGCCAACCGGCGAGCTCGAGGTGAAGGGTGTCTTCCGTACCGAGAAAACCGAGATTATTGCTGGCGGTCAGGTCAAGAGTGGCCGTGTGGCGCCGACGATGCTCGGTCGTGCTTACCGCAAGAAAGATCTTCTTGGCGAGGTTGAGGTTATCAACGTTCAGGAAGGTAAAGTCGACGTTCCATCGCTTGCCGAGGGTGAGCTTGGTGGTATGTCGCTCAAGACTTCGAAGAAGATTCAGCTTGAAATTGGCGACCGCATTGAATTCTTTACGCGCGAATATCGCCGCAAGAAAATCGCGTAATTCTTTATAGCTTAAGCTTTTTTATGCTACAATGGGGGAAATAGGAGAAAACTATGTATAAGTTTGACGATCAGTTCCTAGAAGAGGTGGGACTAGCAAATATGCCAGCCGAACAAAAGCAGAGTTTCTTGGATTATGCTCAAGAACAGCTCGAGATTCGTATTGGCGAAAAGATGAGCGCTGGTATGACTGATGCGCAGATCGAAGAATTCGAAAAGATTATTGACGGCGACCAGCAGACGGTTGATGGCTTGCTCGCAAATCTTGGCGATTACAAGAATGACGAAATTTATCAGCGTTTGCTCCAGAATGGTGCAAGCGAAGCGACTATCGTTAACGATTTCGTGACGGCGAAGTGGCTCAATCAGAACTGCCCACAGTATCAGCAGATTATTGCTGATTCTTTGGCGGGTTTGAAGACTGAAATCAGCGCCAACAAAGACGCAATTCTAGCAGGCGAATAAAAGAAAATCCCCTCCGATTACTCGCGAGGGGATTTTTTGTGGCCGTTAATAAAACCGGCGGCGTCCATTTCTTTGGAGTTTTCCGGGATGAGGCGGTCGATGACAAGATAGTTGTCGTCGGCGCATTTGAGATCAATTTCAGAGGTGGCAGCAGAGGCGGCGTGGGCCTTGGTGATGACGCACGGGATACCCCAAATTGTAGTCTTAGACTTCGGGAAACCGACGAACGCGCGGACCTCGTTTGAGAGCGTCTCGGCGCTTTTGAGGGTAGGTTGAAGCTGAGACTGATCCTTGCTGAGTTGAGCAGTAAAAGTAGCTTCTAGGCCATTCTGGGCCCTCTCAGGGGCAGTTTTTGCAACGACTCCAGGCAAAACACGCACGAGTTCTTGTGCACCGGCGGTGGCGAGTTTTTCGTAGAGCGATTGTTTGTCGTCTTCCGGGGTGACTTCGACGGTTGCTTGAGCGAGAATCGGTCCTGCATCCATGGCTTTAGTTAGGCGCATAACAGATACGCCGGTCTCTTTGTCGCCGTTAAGCAAGGCGCTTTCGATTGGCGTAGTGCCACGATATTTCGGTAATAGAGACGGATGGATATTGATGATACCGCAAGGGAAGGCGCTGATGACGCTATCCGGGATAATCTTACCGAAGGAGGCCAAAACGGCGACTTCGGCGTCAAAATTTGCAATAATCTCGAGGATTTCGGCGGAGTTTTTACTGAAATAGACTGGAACGCCGGCAGCCTTGGCGACCTTTTCGATCTGATAAGGCTTGCGTGGGTTTGGGTTGGTCAAGAGAAGCGCTTGGATTTCGAACTGCTCAGAGTTCACGAGGGCATCGAAAATCGGGGTTTTTGCCTTGATGCCTTGTGCGAGCTGCTCGTTGCCGAAGTAGAGAATCTTAGTCTTCATCTGGGAAAAGCTGCTTATTGTTCGCGATTTCCTTATCGTAATCGACTGGCTCGAGGTCACCCTTGTCGTTTAGGCGATAGAAGGCGTCTTTGACGCCCTTGATATGGTCGATAAAGAGAATGCCGTTCAGGTGGTCGATCTCGTGAAGAAGGGTGCGAGCAAGGAAGCCGTCGGCCTTAATGCGGACATCTTGGCCATCGATAGTCTGGGCCTTGATGCGAGCTTTGGATGGGCGTGGGACTTTGCCGTAGATGGATGGAACAGAGAGACAGCCTTCGTAATCATAGATGGTTTTGCCTTCGGTTTTGATAACTTCTGGGTTAATTAGCGGGATAAACTCGGCATTTTCCTTGTTGTCGGTGTCTTCGCGCACAACAATAATACGGCGGTCATAGCCTAGCTGCGGGGCAGCAAGAGCAGCGCTAATCTCGAATTCGTGGTCTTTTTCCCAGTCGAGACAGTTCTGAATCATGTTTTTGACCATCTCGCGCACTTCGTCGTCGACATGGTTTACCTTCTTGCATTTCTGGCGCAAGCGAGGATCTGGCGTCGTAATAATATTCATATCTGCTATCTTAACATAAAAATGCTTTTAGAGCGAGCATAAGCGCTAGAGTAGTGTGTATGGGTCGAAATCGTAATGGAGATATTGGCTCTTTTCGACCTGATCAAAGATTTTAACGAGGTCTTTGCGAGATTTCGCCTTCACGATAATTTGCCAGTTATAGCCAGAATTATTGTGTTCATGGAAGGCTGGCATTGGTGGAGTGATGGCGATTTGGCTGAGATTTTCAGAGGTAGAGAAGCGGCGAAGTTTTTTAAACAACGTTTGAACGTTTTTAACGACGGCGGCTTCGGTTTTGTAGGTCATAGTGAGGCGAAGCAAAAATGCGTACGGCGGCAACTTGGCGGCAGCGCGAAGCTTGAGCAAATAATTATACATGCCTAGGTAGTCGCCAGAGGTGGCATTTTTAATAATTTGGTGTTCAGGCTGATAAGTTTGGATGAAAATGCGACTATCGCGGTGGCCGCGGTTGGCGCGTCCAATGACCTGAGAGAGTAGCTGATAACTGCGCTCTTCGGATGAGAAATCTGGCAAACTAAGACCAGCGTCGGCCTGAACAACGCCTAAAGTGCTGAGTTGCGGGAAGTCAAAACCTTTGGCGAGCATCTGGGTGCCAAGAATAATATCGTAAGCACCGTCGTGGACAGCCTGATAGACCTTATCGAGCTTTTCTTCGGTGTCGGTATCGGCGTCAAAGCGGCCAATCTTGGCGCGCGGGAAGAGTTTTTTGAGCTCTTCCTCAATTAGCTTAGTGCCGAAGCCCTTGTGGTGGATGCTGGCATTCTTGCACTCTGGGCAAGCGGTCGGAACTGGGAGCGTACGTCCACAAGTGTGACAGCGGAGTTGGTAGCTGTCGGCATGGAGAACGAGCGGTAAATAACAGTTTGGACAGAGGGCCTGCCAGCCGCACTGGTCACAGATAGTCATTGGGGCGGTGCCGCGACGATTATGGAAGATGAGACTCTGCTCGCCATGGTCGAGCGATTGCTGGATTGACTCGATCAACTGATTACTTAGGAAGCGGTTGCGAGTGAAATCGGCGCGATTCTTGAGATCGATGACATTAATCGTGGTCTTCGCGTCAGATTTAACCGCGAGCTCGTCGAGAGAAATAATAGCGTTGTGCTGTTTGCAAATATAATAATCGGCGACAAGTGGGGTGGCGGTACCGAGAATAGTCTTTGCCATCTGGGAAGCGAGCCGGAGCGCGGAATATTTCGGGTTTTGATCCTGATGATAGGCCGGCTCGTGCGCCTCGTCGACCAAGATGAGACCAAGGTTGCGAACAGGAGCAAACAAAGCACTGCGTGGACCAATGATAAGTTGTGGTTGCTCGGATTGAAGAGTGCTCTCCCAGAGCTGATGGCGTATAGCTTCGGTTTGCTCGGAGTGAAGCAGGGTGACATGCTCGAAATAACGGCGGAAATTTGTGACGAGCTGAGAGGTAAGAGCGATTTCTGGTACGAGCAAAATAACTGATTGGCCTTTGTCGAGAGTGCGCTTGGCAAGTTCGATATAAACATTTGTCTTACCAGATCCGGTGACGCCGTGCAATAACAGGGTATTAGCGGGGTTTTGCTCGAGCTCCTTAATAACGCGTTTCTGGGCGGCGCTCAAGGGATTTTCAGAGGAAGAATCGTAGAGCGCATTGGTTTCGAGAGCGAGACTCTTGCGGCGGTTTTTGGTAATGCCACGCGGAAGTGCGGCCTGGACGACGCTCGAGAGCGGGCAGCGATAATAATCGCAGAGCCAAAGTAGGGCTTTAACGAGGTGGCCCGGGAGCGGCGTATCGTAGAGAGTGCGAATAATTGCCTTGGTCGGGAACTCCGGCTTGGCGACTTTTTTTGTAATAATACCGATTGCGGTTTGGCGACCGAGGGGAATTTCGACGATTTGACCAGTTTTAAATACTTGTTCAGATTCATAAGTAAGCTGATTTTCGTCCTGGCGGAAAGTCTTGGCTGGCGCAATCAGATAGTAATTCATAGAAAAATTATACCATTGAGCAAAAATTGCCATATCAAAAATCTTAAAAGTCAATGTTGTGATTTTTACAATCGTTATATACAATAGACTTAGTTTAAGGAGGAAAATGTTAGACGTTTTCGTGACGAGTCGGGTGCGCCGTAAGATTATTGTGGTTTTTGCTAAGTATCCAGATTTCAAAACCCACGTGCGTGGCCTTTCGAAGCTCATCAAGGAAGATCCGGGCAATATTCAGCGCGAACTTCGCCGCATGACGAAGGGCGGTTTCCTCGTGGTCACGAAAAAAGGCAATACTAGCATTTATCAGACAAACAAGCAGTTCCCAATTCTTAAAGAGTTACAGAGTATCGTTATCAAGAGCCAGCAGGCTGAAGACGCTAAGAAGAGTCCGAACAAGATTATCGGATGACGCGGATTCTCGACGAGATATTAGCCAAGCGTGGGCTAGATAAGAGTTTTTTGTCGCCAAAATATAATGATTTGTTTGATCCGTTTTTGATGCTCGGCATGAAAGAGGCGGTGGCGCGGATTGAGGCGGCGCGCGACGGTGGCGAGAAAATTGTTATTTACGGCGATTACGACGCGGATGGTGTGACGGCGAGCGCGGTTTGCTGCGAGGCGCTAAAAAGTTTTGGCTGCGAAGATGTTGAGATAATGTTGCCGAATCGTTTCCGTGATGGCTATGGTTTGAACCCGCCAATTGTGCCGACAATCGTTGAGAAGGGGGCGAAGCTAGTGGTGACGGTGGACTGCGGTAGTGGTTCAGAGGAAGCGATTGCGCTTCTAAAGAAAGAGGGGGTTGCGACGGTCGTAACGGATCACCATGAGATCCCGAAAGTACCAAAATCGGCGGCAGCAGTAGTGAATCCGCATCGTCGGGGCGAGAAATATGGTTTGAATATGGCTGGCGTTGGAGTGGCGTTTACTTTGGCGCGGGCGCTGAATATGCAGAAAAACGGGGGTAAATGCGATGGCCAGGAGAAGTGGCTGCTTGATTTAGTGTTGCTTGGCACGATTTGCGATTCGATGCTGTTGCGCGATGAGAACCGTATTCTGTCATATTACGGTATGGTAGTGCTCGGCAAGACGCGCCGCAGGGGGCTGCAAGAGCTTGCCAAGGTGGCAAAGGTGAATCTTGAGAAGCTTTCGACGCATGCAATTGGCTTCCAATTGGGGCCACGCATCAATGCGGCAGGCCGAATGAAGTCGGCCGATCTGGCGCTAGGTTTGGTGCAGGCGGAGTCACGCGCTGAGGCGATTGTGGCGGCGAATGAGCTGGATGGCTTGAACCAGGAGCGTCGCGAGGCGCAGGACAAGGCCGTAAAAGAGATCGAGGTTGGCGAGAAAGATTCTGTTATTGTCGTGCGCGGCGATTGGCACGAGGGGATTTTAGGGATTATCGCTGGGCGACTACTGGAAATTCATCAGAAGCCAGTGTTCGTTCTGACGAAGCTTGAGGGCGGCGTGCTAAAAGGGAGTGGTCGAAGTTTTGGCGAGTTCTCGCTTGCAGAGGCGCTGCAGCATTTGCCGGAAGGTTTATTGTTGTCTGGCGGCGGTCATGCTGGTGCGTGTGGCGTGAGTATCAGGGAAAAAGAGTTTGTGCGGTTTAAAAGAGAGATTAATCAGTATTATCAGTCGCTGAATTTGAAGGATCAGGAGCGTTTTCTGAAGCAGCAAAGCGATATTGTCCTCGAGGATTTCGCGGAATTGACCCCGAAATTGTATGACGAGATCGTGAAGCTCGAGCCGTTTGGTCCAGGCAACGAAGAACCAATCTTTGAGTTTACTGGCGTCGTGACGTCGAAGCGCGTTTTGAAAGACAAGCATTTGTCGCTTGAGCTCGGTGATGGCGAGCGCCACTTTAGACTGATGGATTTCTATAGCTCTGACGAGCATTTGGCGATAGAAACGGGCAAAAAGGTTAGGGCGCAATTCACGCTTTCAAAGAATGAGTGGGGTGGTAATGTGAAAATCGAAGGCGCGATAATTTCTCTTGAAGAAATCTGATAGATATGATAAAATAGAGCGCAGTATGGCAATCAAAGTAACTAGAAAAGACCAGAACGAAGCAAACGAAAACGTTATTCGTCGCTTCAACCGCAAGGTTCTTCAGAGTGGCGTGATGGCTACTGCGAAGGAGAGTTTGCGTTTCAGCAAGCCAATCTCCAAGCGCGAGCGTCGCAACAAGGCGATTCTTCGCGATAAGCGCAAAGCCGAAAAAGCCGAACGTATGAAGTTAGGCCTTAAGTAAAAAATACCCCCTTATCTGGGGTATTTTTAAAGCAAAAGAAAAAGGAGAAAAATATGTTTGCATTATTCGGACCAGCAGGTAGCGGTAAAACTCTACAAGGGCAGATTTTGGCGAAGAAATATGGCTGGCGCTGGCTTTCGGTTGGCCAGTTGCTTCGCGATCAGAACAACCCTGAGATGAACGCCAGGATGAAGAGCGGTGAACTCGTCGATGACAACTTCGTTATCAATATGATGCATGACGCAATGAAAGATGCGGAGTATTCAGAGACGAATGCAATTGTTGACGGTTATCCACGTGATGAATACCAGGCGAAGTGGATTGTTGAGCACGGCGACATCGATATGTTGGAAGGCGCAATTATTTTGAACGTTACGAAGGAAGAGCTTTGGAAGCGCCTCGAAGAACGTGGTCGCGCTGACGACACGGCTGATGCAATCGAAAAGCGTTGGGAGATATTTGAGCAAATGATTGCTTCGATTCGCGAGATCTTCGGTGCGACTGGTTTAAGAATTGTAGAGGTCGACGGTGTTGGCAGTATTGAACAAATTACTGAGCGTATCGAAAAAGTCCTCAAAGAATGGGGTACAATATAATCTATGGATGAGAAAAAGATTTCCGCGATGCGCGCGGGCGGCAAAATCATGGCACAAATTTTTGCCGAATTGAAAGAATATACGAAGGCTGGCATGACTGGTCGCGAGATTAGCGATTGGGTCGAAAAGAAGATTCTCGACGCTGGCGCTACGGTCGCTTACTATGAGCCGGAAGTTGATTTCCCGGGCTCGATTTGTATTTCCGTTAACGACGAGCTGATTCATGGTACGCCAAAAGATATCCCGTTTGAGGAAGGCGACAAGGTGAGCTATGATCTCGTGATTAAATATCAGGGGTATTACGTCGATTCGGCCTTTACGATGATTATCGGAAAGCCAACGTCGGCGCAAAAACACCTCTTGAGTTACACAGAATCTTCGCTTTACGAAGGCATTGCACAAGTGAAAGCCGGTGCAAAGCTTGGCGATATCGGCGCAGCGGTCGAGAAAACGCTTGAAAAGGGCAAACTTGGCGTGATTCGCAATTACGTCGGTCATGGTATTGGCAAGAAAATGCACATGGAACCAGAGGTGCCAAACTACGGTAAAAAGGGTCACGGCTACGAATTGAAGGCTGGCGATACGATTTGTATTGAGCCGATGTCGAGCCTCGGTAAGCCAGATACGGTCGTCGTCGAAGACGAGGATGATGGCTGGACGGTTTGTTTGCGTGACGGTTCGTTGGGTTGCCACTTTGAACATACGATTTTGGTAACTGAAGACGGTTACGAAATTCTTACACAAGCATAAGCATCTATGCTACAATAATTAGTATGGAAGATAAAGCGCGTTTTGCGGTGGGAATTGACGTTGGCACGAATTTTGTGCGAACGGTTTTAGGCACCGTTAAAGGGGAAGAGGTGTCAGTTATTGGCTATGGTGAAGTCCCGACTGAAGGTATGCGCCGTGGCATCGTAAAAGAACTAGTTCCGCCAGCAAAGGCGATTGACGAGTGCTTGACGAAAGTCGAAGGTATGAGCGGTATTAAGGTTGACCGTGCGACGGTTGGCATTAATGGTGCACATATCGGTAGCACGAAGATTGACGGTATGATTGCTGTCGGTGTTGCTGAGCACGAAATTGACGAAGAAGACATCATGCGCATCGCGGACACTTCCATCGCTGGTAAGATTCCAGCTAACCGCGAAACACTTGCGCTTGTTCCGTATGAATATATTCTTGACGGTCAGGGCGGCATTCATGAGCCGCTTGGCATGCACGGTGCTCGCTTGGAGCTTCGCGCGAATGTTGTGACTGCTTTGACTCCAGATTGCGATAATCTCCGTAAGGTTTGCCAGAGTGCGCTCGTAGAGCCACACGGTCCATTTGAGCCGAATGCAATGGCGGCAGCGCGTGCTATTACGACCAGTGCGCAGCGCGAGAATGGTGTTGGCGTGCTCGACTTCGGCGGGGCAACGACTAGCCTTGCTGTATTTGATGAAGGCGAATTGCAGTTCGTCGGCGTGATTCCGCTCGGTAGCAATGATATTACCAAGGATCTCGCAACGGTGCTTGCAACGGTGCCAGACGTGGCAGAGGAGATTAAGGTACGCTTTGCTTCTGCTGTAAAGACTGATACGAATGAGAAAGATATTATGATTAAGCGTGGCCGCGAGGAGTTCCACTTCCGCCGCAAAGAGGTAGAAGAGGTAGTTGAGGCGCGTCTCGAGGAAATCTTCGAAGGTGTGCGCAAGATGCTCCAGGTCGCAGGTTACGATCGTCGCTTGCCGGAAGGCTTGGTCCTCTGCGGTGGCGGTGCAAAGCTTAAAAATATTGAACTATTCGCTCGTAAGCAAGTCGAGCTCGCTGTTCGCGTAGCAAAACCAGCTGGCATAATTGGCGTGAGTGAAGACATTTTGAAACCGGAATATGCAACCGCGATTGGTTTGATGCTCGGCGACAACGAACGTAGCGGCATCGACTTCTCTGATAAAGGCGGTCGAACACAAAAAAAGCACAAGAAGAAGAGCAGTGGCGGCTTCTTGTCCCGTTTCTTTAAGTTTTTCAAAGACTAACAAAAACGCTTGTATAAAATATTTGCTTTCTGTGTTATTATAGAGGTAAGTATTTTCAAATTTTGTGGAGGAGAATAACATGCCCGAAGTAAAACCGAGCGAGGTGGAGAGTACAGCAAGCATTAAAGTTATTGGTGTCGGCGGTGCCGGTGGTTCTGCAGTGAACCGCATGCGCGAAGCTGGCCTAAGCGGCGTTGATTTGGTTGCGATGAATACTGATGCACAGGCTTTGCATAATTCCAAGGCTGATATCAAGGTTCATCTTGGTCACGATACGACTAATGGTCTTGGCGCAGGCGCTGATCCTAGCGTTGGCGAAAAGGCTGCTGATGAG
>JAFYZJ010000027.1 GCA_017548735.1 Candidatus Saccharimonadota bacterium
CTGGCATCTATACTGGCTACGGCAATTATCTCTTCGTCCGCCCAGAATACAAAGACGGCATCATTAACTACATAAAAGACAAATACGGCGATATATCGGTCAGCAGTCTGTATATTCATTGGTATGAAGCACTGCAAGCTGTCGTCGAATAATAATTATTTCAGCCCGCCAACCGTCGCATAGACGATTTCGGCCACTCGGTCCGCATTGTCCACGTCCGCAATCATATACATTGGCTTCCCGGTCGGGTACGGAATTTCTTCCGACATTTCAAACTCGGCGTTCGTTTCGGTTTTCTTGACGAGCAAACGATCGTCGTAAATTCCGCCAAACAGCACGCCGTCTAAATAGAGCAAATACTCGCCCATCATCGGCCGGCAAGTGATCCCAGACAGCCCGCGCAGCTGCTCCAAAACGTAATCCCGAAATTCTTTCGTGCTTGCCATCTTACTTCCTATAATCCTTATTCGTTACAATAATTCCGGTGTAGTCGGTGAGGGCAATAATCCTCTCGTCGGTCTTTTCGCGCCACTCGCGAACAAACTCTTGCTTCCGGTTCGTGTGCGGAATGATCAGAGCATCCACGAGCCCCAGCGCCTCAAAATCAGTCATCCCGATTTTATTCTCGTCGGCAGAAACTTTCACCGACGTGCCAAGCACTTGGCTACCAGCACTCGAGCCAATCACAACCTTGCCGTCCTCCAAAAACTTGCGAATCACTTTATCGAAATTATGTTTGCGGATCATGTCGAGCAGGTAATAAGAATTGCCGCCCATGAGATACATCACATCGAAGTCGTCGGCATTCAGTTTGTCGCCAATCTTATACTCGGTAATCGATTCAGGCCTAAAGCCAAACGTGTACATTCTCACCTCTTCTTCGTCCATCCAGCTCTTGTCGCCATCCTCGCCATCGGCCGCCGTCGTGACGTACAAGACGCGCTTTCCTCTCGGATCGCCCGCTGCCATGTAATAAGCGGCGTAGAATTTCTCTTCCCGAACCACATCAAAACCACAAGATGTCAGCACGATGACGCCGTCATTATCCTGAACGCCCGGCGCAGAGATAATGTCGCTACTTGCAATATAATGATCTGGCCAAACGACGCGCATATTTTCGTCTAGCCCCAAGCCGCACTTCGTGCAGTGGTACGTGTCTTCTCTAACGATGCATCCGCCTAGAATAATATCGTCGCTATGCTCGGCCTCTTCGAGCGCTTCCGGCGTCGGTAGGCCATACTGAATACGGGGCATTCTTGCCCCACAACGTGGACAATATGGTCGTGGTCTAAACTCTGTCATATTTTTATTATATCCCGCGCTTCGCGTTATGCTCGCGAATGATTTTTGCGAAAGTTTCAAAGTCGCGCGTGGCTCGCTCTACCGCCTCGGTCGTCGAGGCAAATTCTGGATCATTAAAATACATCGTTTTCAGCGCATAGCCGTCAGTCGAATACTTATCGCGCAAATGAAAACGCGCTTCTTCAATCACTTCGTCCTCGGTCATCTTCGGATTAACGTGGCGCGTGTAATCGTAAACGCGGCTCAACATCATTTCATAACTCGTGTCGCGGTCGGCCGAAGAAACCAATTCGCCATAGCGACTACGCGGTTTGCGTCCGAGCGACGAACGATGGTCTTCGACCGCCTGCGCCATCGTCTCGACTTCTTCCGGCGAAAAATGCTCCGCCAAAAATTTGTCTGCGCGAATCATCTTTCCGGATTCAATATTGTGCGTCTCCTGGTCGACGAGTCGGCCGAGATCGTGAAAAGCTGCCACGACGTAAGCCATATTAACATTCAGTTCTGGCGCCTGGTCAATAAAACGTAAACTGCGATTAATCACGTACTGAATATGTTCGTCAGTATGTCCGCCAATTTCGTTGTAGCGCGGCAAGATTTTCGTCTCAATATATTTTCGGATTTCCGGACTAACGCGCTTCATTATCTCTCCAACACGTAGCAGAGCCACTCATTGTAGCCGCCGGTTTTATGCCATTCTTTTACGATTCTGAAATCCGTTTTGTTAATCAAATCGAGCATTTCCTTCTCTGTATAGTAGGCGTAATAGCGCTCGGCGCCCAGGAAATACTCGCCCTTGGAATCTTTCATTTCGCTGTCGCAGTCGTGTGTCGCCCGGTCAATGACATTGAACATAAAACGCCCGCCCGCCGGCAACGCTGCATAAATTCGCGCTAGTGCCTCGGCGATATCTTCGCGCGTAAAATGCACAAACACGCGCCAGCACAAAATCCCGCTCAAATCGGCAGGGAATTCATCTTTCAAAACGTTGAACTTAATTGTCCTAAGGCCTTGTTTCTTACACGCGTCAATAAAGGCTGGCGCCACATCGGAAGCCGTCACGTCGTAGCCGAGCTCCTCGAGCGCCCTCGCATTGACGCCGTTACACGAGCCAATCTCGAGAATTTTCGCGCCAGCCGGCAGGCTCGAAAAAGCCTCGCGTATGTCGGCGGTTAATTTCTTGCGTTTCTTGCGGGCGCGCTCCGGATCATTTGCATCATGCGCAGCCAAATTATCTAGATGGACCTGCGCCATCTTGTCGTAAACGACTAAGGTTTTGTCGTTTTCGACGCTCATCTAGGCCCCAATCGCCGACTTGATCTCGTCGTCGGTTGCGTCCTGGTAGACGCGTACAGCTTCTTGCCACTCGCCACCATTGGCATCGTCTTCGAGCAAATAGCCACTCTCGCCCGCTGGCGAAGAATGCGAGATTGCAATCGGGAAAACCTTCTTGCCGTTCCAATCGACGGCCTTCACGAAGGAATTCGTACCCCAAGCGGCAATCGCCCACCAAATTGGGTAGCAGAGAATTACGGTATCGTAATCCGCCCAGCCGGGCACTTCGGTCGAAACGAGCTCAATATCGCGGAGCTCCGGGTTATTAAACTCCTTCGTCGCACGCGAACCCTCGTCCATGTAATTCAAATCCGCCTCAGTATATGGCTGTTTCGCTTCGATTGCGAAAATATCTGCGCCCTTGAGCTCGGCAATCTTCTCGGCGATTTTCTTGACGTGTCCTTGAACAGAATAATAAACAACGATCGTTTTGCTCATACTACATTCCTATGTTTTCTAGCATTTCTTGCTTGTTCTTTTCGAATTCCTGCTGAGACTGCTCGTACCTTTTGTTGAACTCGTTGCGACTATTAATCATCGAGATTACGGACATAGTAATTGCGACCGCCACAATCAAGAAGAACGCGCAGAAAAACACGATAAACACGCGGCGCACTGGGCGCAAGCTGACGTCTGCTGCCTTGAGCATATCCATCGCCTTTTCACTTAGATCGGAAATATCTGCATCGTATTCAACGGCAAACTTACGGCGGCAGCTTTCGCATTTCACGTCACGTTCGCCAACTTTAAAATCTAGGTTTCCCCCGCAATTTGGACACTTTTTCTCGATGATTTTCATACTTTTATTATACACCACCACAAAACTGTGGAAAAACACTACATATAGCGTAAAAATACTATTGACTACACTACATATAGCGCTTATACTAAGATTAGCAACACTAATAAAAGGGCATAAAAAATGAAAAACATCCTCTACTTTGAACCAAGCGACAAGACCCCATTTGATCTCGACCGCTTCAAAAAATCTCTCAACAAATACGCAAAGGTTTCCGATGCGGATATCGCGACTGGCCTCCAGACCGTCAGTGAATACGAAAACCTCCACGTCAGCCGTCTCGTCGAGCTCGGCGCGCAGCTCTTGATTGCTGCCGGCGACGAAGCTGCCGCGAAGAAATACTACGAAGATCACGAGCAATACTTTGGCGCTCAGTTTGAGCGCCTCCGTCGCATTACTGGCTATCTCGTCGGTTCGCTCGAGCGCTGGAATGACGGCAAAAAGGCTGAGGAAAAAGCTCGCGTCAAGCACTCCGTCAACTCTGCTATCAATGACGCCGTCCGCGCCGAACGCCTCGAAGAGCAGGCAATCGCCCGCAATGTCGCCTACGCCGCCTAGTCTTCTGGCGGGACAAGCGTTCGCTTCAATAATCTACCGTTCTCAGTCAAATAGTTTTCCAAGCCGGTCTCGTCGTCCGCGACGCCCGGCTTGTATTTTTTGGTCACAATCGAAGAAGCCTCGTCCTTGTTTGAAAACGCCCAGAACACCCAGCTGATTTTGTTTTTGTTCAAGTAATCAATCCAGACTTTGAAATTATCTTCATGCAAATCGCCCTGGCCACTCGCGTCAGTCGAACCGCATTCGGAGACGAACAAAGCTAGGTTTTTACTGCGGAAATGATCCATCTCGTCGCGCAAAGTGACGTTTTCGGACCCGGCATAAAAGTGCAATGCGTAGGCGACATTCTTGTCGTCGAGCGGACTTGGGTCGACCTGTTCGATGGCTTTGCTCCAGTTCGGCGTACCGACAATCACAATCGCCTTCTCGGCGTGCTCGCGAATCTTCGCTACAAGCTTCTCGGCATATGGACGAATGTTGCCGCCCCAAGAAACGTCGCTGCCGTTTGGCTCGTTGCAGATTTCATAAATAACGTTTGGCGTCTCGCCGTATTTTTCGCTCATCTCGCCGAAGAATTCGAGCGCTTCGGCCTCATAAGTTTGTGGATTATTATCATTCAAAATATGCCAGTCGATAATCGCATACATGTCGAGTTTGATTGCTGCCTCGACGAGCTCAACCACTTTGTCTTTGAGCCCGCGGTTTGCAATATAGCCGCCGTCATCCGGATTCACGTACATCGCAATGCGAAAAACATTAATCCCAAATTCATTCTTCAATTCGGCGATACTCGTCTCATTATAGAGATCGCCATACCACTGAATCCCGTGCGTGCTGATGCCGGTAAGCTGAACTTCTTCATTGTGCTGGTTGACGATGCGATTGCCATCGACGCGTAGCTGGCCGTTATAAGAAACGCTCTTTCTGTCCGGTTGATTCAAAAGCATAAAAAGCACGACGCCTCCTATCGCCAAAATTACAAGAATCGCCGCCGCGACAATTGCGGTGACTTTCTTTTTCATGCGCCCCTCTTAAAGAGACCGAAGTAAGATTTGAAGCCGTAATGCTTCACGCTGTTTGGGCGGAAAGCTTTGTAGTTGCGGCTACCGCGAATGTCGAAGAGCAATGCGAAGAGAAGATAGAAGCTATTGATGCCCATCCAGACAATCGGGATGACGTAGAGATAAATGCCAGCGTCCTGTGCGCGCATTGCGGCAACGACAATACCGGCCGCATTTAAACCGAGCAATACGAGATGGCAAATCAAGAGCTTGATGCTGCGCTTTGCTTTCCTGTTTGCGGCACCCTTTGGCGTAACGCTAAACTTCTTAATCGAGATACCGATGAGCTCGCCGAGAATCACCATCGCCATGTATGGCGCCTGGATAATTTCGTAAATCTTCGACCAAGTCGAGGACTTGTAGCCGCGCTCGAGCCAGTCGATTACGAAGCGCTTCAAAAGATACTGCGTGAAGAAGATAATCGAAATCGTGAGCAAGTCGCCCTGAATTGCGATGATGCCAAAGAAGGCGAAGAGCAATGGCAAGAGCATGTAAAGCATGCGCTTGAGGCCAAAGCACCAGTAGTTAATTGCGACGAAATAATCGAGTTTCTGACCAAGCTTCAAGCCCTTGATGCGGAAGATGCCATAGGCCTTTGCGGTCTGGATACAGCCGCGACCCCAGCGCGAGCGCTGCTTTAGGAACGCGCCGACGCTATTAATGTTTTCGCCGTAAGCGAGCACTTCATCAATCGCGACACCGCGGTAGCCTTTTGCCTCCATGAGCATACCGGTTGCGACGTCCTCAGCGATTGTCGCCTGTGCGAAACCACCCGCTTTCTTGAGTGCCTCGCGTGAAAGCACACAGTTCGTGCCGCACATAATTACAGAGTTCGTACGGTTGCGTGCAATCTGGATGTAATGGTAGAAATAGTCCTGCTCAAATGGCGTTTCGCGGCTGAGCTTCGCCTGGAAAATGTCTGGATTTTTGAAGCTCTGTGGCGTCTGCACGAAGCCCATTTTTTCTTCGCTAAAGAACGGAATCGTCTTCAGCAAGAAATCTGCGGTTGGGCGCATATCGGCGTCGAAGATTGCAATGTATGGAGATTTGCTGACGCGCAATGCGTGGTTATAGTTACCGGCTTTCGCGAAGCGGTTTAGCTCACGCGTAACAAGCGTGGCGCCATATTTGTCGGTGAGTTCTTTGAGCTCAACGCGGTTTCCGTCATCGCAAAGATAGATGTGTACCTTGCGCGGATCTGGGTATTTCATCTTCGCGCAGGCTGCGAGCGTCTTTTCGAGCACATCCTCGCCTTCGTTATAAGTCGCGATAAACACGTCGACTTCAGGAAAGTCTTCCTTCTTCATTTTTGGCATTTCTGGCACGTACTGTTTGACGCGCAAAATGTGCCAGAAGTAGACGCCGAATTCGACGACTTCGACGAGCTCGACAAAAATCACGATAATGCCAAACACGATATCAATCGCATTGAGATTGAACGGCATCGTGAACATGAAACGATAAACAATGTAAGCAATTGTTGCTAAGAACGATAATGCGTAAACGACAATCTTGAACGGATTCTCGTACTTTTTCTGACCTCTTCTTTTCATACAATGTTTTTATTATAGCACGCTCAAAAAGACCACCCCGAAAGGTGGTCTTTAATTTGTCGCTCTATCTCTTTCTGCGCGAGAGGACTTTCCAGCCAATCAGACCAAGACCTGCTGCGGTGCTACCAGCGAGCAGGGCGATGTACTGGCCGAGCTCATCATGGGTCTTTGGCGTCTCTGGAGTTTCTGGAGTTTCTGGTTCTGGGTCTGGAGTTGGTGTTGGTTCGATTGGTTCTGGTTCCTGCTCCTGACGTGGGTCGATGTCAGTGTCAGGCTCGCCACCAGTGTAGCCATCCGTGTAGACAATGTTCACAATGCGAACTGCTGGATCGTCTTGTGCTGGGACAATAGCAAAGTCGATGTCTGCGAAGTTCTCGTTGCCAAAGTCTAGCTCAGCGAGAGGAACTGGAGTATCGTAGACAGTACCAAAGGCTGGGTCAGCTTCAATGGTTGCTGCC
>JAFYZJ010000028.1 GCA_017548735.1 Candidatus Saccharimonadota bacterium
GATTATATTGTTCATGTAAACTGGGGAATCGGGCTTTTTCATGGAATTGAACGCGTAAAATCACTTGGAAATGAACGTGATTATATTAAGCTTGAATACGCTGACCAGGAGTTTGCATTTGTACCAATTGAGATAAAGCGACGAAGTTCGTAAATGGTATTATGCGCAAGATTTCGCGCGGCAAGAAGCGCAAGATTCTGAAAGACGATACGGTCAGTAAGTTCTTTGGCGATCTTCGTGGTGATTATCTTCATATGCAGCAGAATAAGAGGATTCTTTGGAAGCCGGCGATTTGGGGTGCGTTTTATTCATTCTTGGAACTTGCAACCTACTGGGTCGTAGCATGCTCTTTGGGGCACCCAGAAATTTTGCCGCAGATCATGATTGCCGAAGGTGTGGCAAGTGTTGTCGGTACAGTGATGGTAACGCCGGGCGGCCTCGGTGGCTACGAAGGCGCGATGGTGCTTATTATGGTTGCAACTGGCGTGGCGCCATCGGTGGCAATGATTACGGTAATCGTGACGCGTATTTGCGTGCTTCTCGGTACGGTATTGAGCGGTTGGGGCTTCTATCAACATGCGTTGATGAGTCGCTCCGATAAGTTTAAGGTGGAAAGTAAGAATGGAAAATAATCCGCAACAAGTCTATACTGTTACGGATTTCCAGGCCGTCTGTAATCAGATTCTCGAGACGGCATTTACGGGGGTGATTGTAGAGGGTGAGGTCGCTAGCTACAAGGTTAACCAGGGCAAGTTCGTCTTCTTTGATTTGAAAGATGACAATGCGAGTGTCGGCTGTTTTATGATGTTGTTTGCGCAGCGCTTCCCGCTGGAAGACGGTATGCGCGTACGTGTGCGAGCGGTGCCGAAGCTTACGAATTGGGGTAAGTTCTCGTTGACCGTGCAACAGGTGCAACCGGTGGGTGAGGGTAGCCTCAAAAAGAGCTTTGAGATGCTTAAAAAGAAACTTGCTGTTGAGGGGTTGTTTGACGCAGCGAAGAAGCGCCCGCTTCCAGAAAAGATTCTAAAGATTGGTGTGATTTCGAGTACGCAAGCGGCTGGCTATGCGGATTTTTGTAAGATTCTGAATGAGCGCTGGGGTGGTCTGACGGTTTTGACAGCGCATACCCAAGTGCAGGGCATGGCAGCAGCAGACCAGATTATAAAAGCGCTGAAATATTTCAATGAACATGGCGAAGTTGATATTATCGCGGTGATTCGTGGCGGTGGTTCGGCGGACGATCTTGCGGTCTTTAACGATGAGGCGTTGGTGCGCGCGATTGCGGCCAGTAAGATTCCGGTGATAACGGGAATTGGTCATGAAGTCGATGAAAGTCTTTGCGATTTGGCGGCAGATATCGTGGCTTCGACGCCATCAAACGCGGCGCAAATGCTGACGCGTGACCGTCGTGAAGTAATTGCGAGTATCAAAGCTGACGTAAAACGAATAAATAATTTGCTCAATACTAAAATTGATGAATTAACAGAGGTAAATCGCGGCGAAATTACGCGAATTGCGCAGGAAATTTACCACAAAATTGAGCTACTTGGAACGGAAGTGTCCAGCCAAATTAAGATTTTGGCCCAATTAAATCCGGAAAATGTCTTGGCGCGCGGCTATGCCTTGGTGCGTGGTGACGTGGTGGTTGGCAATGATATTGAGATTGAAACTAATAAGCATTTTGTAATGGCAAACGTAAAAGCAATAAAGGAGAAATAAATGGCAAAGAATGTGAGCGAAAAGATTGACGAGCTCAAAAGCGGCGTTGAATGGTTCTATTCGGATGATTTCAAGCTCGAAGAAGCGAGCGAAAAATATAAGGCTTTGACGACGCTTGCGAAAGAAATTGAAACCGATTTGAATGATCTTAAAAACGAAATCAAAGTAATCGAAGAAGATTTTAGCAAGTAATCTTGCAAAAAAGCTTAAGCTTTTCTATAATTTGATTATGGATCAAAATTCTACGATGGGTGGTTTTGCGCCGACGTCTGGTCCAGACAATGGTGCGAACAGCGCAGGAGCGATGCCAAACAGTTTTCAGACTGTTGCGGCTAATACTTTTGAGGCGCCAGCAGCACCAGCAACTAATAGTTTTACTACAAACCCTAATCCGGCACCAACGCCAGCAATGGCGACGGCAATGCCAGCACCGCAGATGCCTAGCGCTCAACCAATGGCACCAGTGCCGGCAGCGGCGATGGCTGGAATGCCGGAGAAAAAGAATGCTTTGATTGAGACGATTGTTCTTGTCGCGGTCTGCGTGGTTGCAGCAATTGCAATCGTGATGGCGGTGATTTTCTTCATGCAGTACAACGATCTCAAGACTAACTTCGATTCTCAGAAAGGTATCGCAGTAGCAGACGCAGTGAAGGCTCAGGAAGATGCCGACAATGCGAAGTTCGAAGAAGAATCCAAGCTCCCATATGCAAAATTCACTGGTCCAAGCGATTACGGTTCACTCAGTTTTGAATATCCAAAGACCTGGAATGTCTACGTAAAGAGTGATGGTACGAATAACTCTGACTACGAGACCTATTTCCGCCCAGGTCAGGTTGATCCAATTGACGATGAAGCTTCGCGCTACGGTTTGCGCTTTAGTATTGTGAACCGCCAGATCACGAGTATCCAGCCAGATTACGAAAACCGCAAGAACGATGGCGAGATGACCTCGAGTGTCTTCAGCGCTGGTAGCGGTAGCGGTGCTTTGACCGGTATGCGCTACGAAGGTAACATTACCGAGAAGATTCGCGGTGTCGTCATCCTTATCAAGGTCAACGACAAGACGGCGATTTTCCAGACGGATTCCGATAGCTATCGTGCTGATTTCGATAAAATTGTGAACAGCCTCCGTCGCAACGCTTAATTTGCAAAAAACAAAATCCCTACGCTTTAATTCGTGGGGATTTTTGTTGTAGAATGAAGGCATGGAGAGTGAGGTAGTTGTTGCGCATGAGTTGAAGGCGCCGCTTAGTTTGGTGCGGCAGCTAGCCTTGTCTTTGGATTACGAAGAAAGCCTGGACGGCGCGCGCGAGGTGGGCCGTCAGATTGTAGCGACGAGCGACCGGGCGATCCGGCAGGTAAATGATTTGACGAAGATTGCGCGGCTCGACGATGCGCTGTTTGAGATGGAGCCGGTGAACCCGCGTGCAGTTTGCGACGCGGTGGTTGGTGAGCTTTGGCGCTTGTTTGAATTTAATCGTCGTAAGTTACGGATTGAATATCGGAATAAGAGGCGACTGGCAGTGGCAAATACACAGTTGCTACATTCTGTGGTTTATAACTTTTGTTTGAATGCCATGAACTATGGCGGCGAAGAATTGCCGAGTGAGATTTCGGTCTATGATCGCGGCGCGAAGATTCGTATCGAGGTGCGTGACTTTGGGCCGGCGATTCCGACGAAGATTTGGCGCGAGATAAAAGATGGCTTCGTGAAGAAGCCAGTGGCGACGCCGATGCGCCCGGGCTCTTCCGGTTTGGGGCTTTATATTGCTTCGAAGTTTGCAAATTATATGCACGGTGAATTCGGTTTAATTCGCCATAAGGATGGAACGAGTTTTTATATTGATTTGCCAGTAAGCGGACAGTTGAGCTTCCTATGATTTTCATAATTGAAGATGATTTGGGGTGGGAGAGCTACTACCGTCGGCTTTTGAAGGGGCAGGATTTGCGGTTTTTCCAAGATGGCGTGGCGGCAATCGACGCGATGGATTTTGACGAACCGCCGAGCCTTGTGATTTTGGATATTCTTTTGACTGGACCGACTGGATTTGCAGTGCTAAACGAGATGCGGAGTTATCCGGAATTGATGAAGGTGCCGGTTCTGATTGTGAGCAGTGTGACTTTGCCGACGGACGTGGCGGAAAAGTACGGTGTCGTGGCAGCGCTCGATAAAGGCGCGATGAAACCAGAGGATTTGCTGGAGGTTGTAAAACAATATGCGTGATTTGAAGACTAAGGCGATTGTTTTGAAACGCACGGATTACGGTGAGGCGGATCGGATTTTGCAGGTTTTGACCCCAGAGGGGAAGTTTTCGGTGATGGCGAAGGGCGTGCGGCGTTCGAAATCGAAGCTAGCGGGCGGCGTGGAATTGTTTAGTGTATCCGAAGTTGTGATTCATGAGGGGAAAGGTGAGCTTGGTATTTTGACTTCGGCAAAGTTGCTTGAACATTACGATGCGTTTGTGGGGGATTTGGAATTGTTGGACCTTGGTGGGAGATTAATGCGCGAGGCGTCGCGACGTTCTGAGCAGGTAGAATCGCCGGAGTTTTTCAATGTGTTGCGACAGAGTTTACAGGCGGCGCAAAAACATGCCACTATGGGCGCGTCAGAGCGTTTTAGAGAGCTTTTGTGGGCCTGGGCGAGTATGAATATGCTCGCAGCGTCAGGCGAGGAAATAAACCTAAAATTCGATACTTCTGGGAATCGCCTGTCGGCAGACGAACGTTATGTTTGGGATGTAGAGAGCGCAGCTCTTGCGCCGCATCCGTCCGGGCGCGTTTCTGCGGATCACATCAAGATGATGCGCGTGATGGCGTCGACGCCGCTAGAAGTCTGCACGAAAGTTGCCGGCTATCCGGATTTACTTGATGAAATTCTATATATCGTGCGCTGTGCTGAGCAGGCCGGCGGAATTTAGGCTTCGTAAACTTTCTTGGTTTTGCCTTCGATAACGAAAACATCCGTATCGTTGAGTTTGATTGGTGTGAGTCCTCTAGCGGGGAGCTTTTCGATGGCTTCTTCGCAGTACTTGGCGAAGCGGTCGCGGTCAGCATGAGGGCAGACATACTCATCTAGGAGCCCTAGGCCATCAGTACAGGCTTTACCGTAGATTGCGATGGATTCGTCATAGCGACCATTGTCTTTGCTGTAATTATCTAGGTATTGTTTTAGGTCTTTCGAAGCTACCATAGAGCCGGCGCTATATCCACCGTAGACGAACTTGTCGTCATCAAGCCCCTGGCGAATTATGTTGTCCATGCCGCTTTCGTGAAGAGCGGTGGCGACGAGAAATAGATTGCCGCCCATAACGAAGACGAGCCCGGGTTGGTATTCCTCGATATATTTACGCAATTCTTCCGGTTTGCCAAAAAATGGGCGAAGATCTAGTTCAATCGGTTCTAGGCCAGCATCTTTAAGGAGGGCCAAGTCATGGTTGAGGGATTCGAGGCGAGCCTCGGGCGTTTTGTAGTCGCGCGCATTGGAAATGACGAGTGTTTTGCGGTTGGCATCGCCTACCATTTCGGATAATTTGTTCGCGTAATTACCCAAATCATTACTAGCTAAAAATAATCTCATGGTTTCATTATACAATCTGGGGGCTAATAGTGGTAAAATATAAACATTATGGCAAAAATGGAAGATATTGTTAGTTTGTGCAAACGCCGCGGATTTATTTATCCGGGCAGCGATGTCTATGGTGGCATGGCTGGTACTTGGGACTTTGGTCCAATGGGCGTTGCTTTGAAGCGTAAAATTATGGATGCCTGGTGGAACTACTGGGTAGAGAGCCGCGAAGATATTTACGGCGTCGATGCAGCAATTATTATGAACCCACGTACCTGGGTCGCTTCTGGTCACACGGCGACTTTTTCTGATCCGCTCGTAGAGTGTGGCGCTTGCCATGGTCGCTTCCGTGCTGATAAAATCGCTGACGGTATAACTGAGAGCGTGACGACTGAAGAGTTTAAGGCGCTCAATGTGAAGTGTCCAACTTGCGGCAAGATTGAATGGGGCGATATTCGCCAGTTCAATATGATGTTTAGTACACATGTCGGTCCAGTCGATGATGATTCTTCCATTGCCTATCTTCGCCCGGAAACTGCGCAGGGTATCTTTACGAACTACAAGAATGTCGTAGATTCGATTTATCCAGATTTGCCATTTGGTCTCGCGCAGCAAGGTAAGGCTTTCCGCAACGAGATTTCGCCACGTGACTTCATTCTTCGCGACCGCGAATGTTCGCAGATGGAGATTGAATATTTCGTTGCGCCGGATGCTTGGGAAGAGAATTTTGAGAAATTACTTGACCAGAACCACAAGTTCTTGACTGACGTGATGGGTTTGAAGAGTGAAAATATCCACGATATTGAGGTTGGCGAGAAAGATCGCGCCCACTACTCGAAGCGTACCGTCGATATTATGTTCGATTATCCAAATGGTCAGGAAGAATTGATGGGCCTCGCTTATCGTACGGACTTTGATTTACAGAACATTCAGCGCGAGAGCGGCAAGAATATGGAATACATCGTGAAAGGTAGCACGGAGCGCTTTGTGCCGCACGTAATCGAGCCTTCGATTGGTGTTGAACGCTTGATTCTCGCGGTACTTGCAAATGCATATCGCCAGGAGGAGAACCGCGTTGTGCTAGCGCTTCCGGAAGATTTGGCGCCATATCGCTTCTGCGTTTCGCCGCTTCTCAAGAATAAGCCAGAGCTCGTCGAGAAGGCGCGTGAGGTTTACGTCACGCTTCGCAAGAAGTATCAGAATGTTGCTTGGGATGATTCTGGTAATATCGGCAAACGCTATCTCAAACAGGACGAAATTGGTACGCCAAAGTGTGTCGTGATTGACTTTGACACGCTCGAAGATGGCACGGTAACCGTGCGCGATCGTGACACGACCGAGCAGATTCGCGTCAAGCCAGAAGAGCTTTAAAAAGTGCCCGAAAGGGCATTTTTTTGTTGGTAAAAATGCTTGCGGTTTTTATTCTGCTTTTGCTAAAATAAGTGTATGGACGCTGGAGATGTGGAGTTTTCTGGCGCGGTTGATTTTAATCCGGATGAGGTGGAGGATAAACCAACAACTCAGTCGGTGCAAAATGCCGAACAATCGGTGGAAACTGCGAATAAAGTCGCTTCTGTGAAGGAAGAGGATATTCGTTTTCGTGCTGACGATATCAAGAATGGCAACGATATGTTTGTACGCGTGGCGGGCGGAGATCGCCGCAAGCGTGCGGCCGAGCGTCGAGAAAAGCGTGAGCAGAAGCAGTCTTTGCGTGAGGCGGAACAGGCCAATCGTTCCGAGAAAACTGGCGCTTCGAAGGTGGTGCTCGAATCGGAAAAACAGCTCAAAAAAGAGCAGCGCCGCATCGCAAAAGAGCAGCGCGAACAAAAAAGAGCCGAGCGTCGTCGTAAGATTGCCGCTTGGTCAAAGAAGCACTGGTATTTCTTCGTGGCGGTCGCAGTTTTAGTTGTCGCTGGAATTATTGTTTGGTCTATTTACTCTAGAAGCCTAGAGGAAACGCGCAAAAAAGAGGCTGCTATTGCGGAGATTGTTGACCTTGATGCCGAAGTGAAGGCGATTCGGACGCGCATGTGGAACAACGAAGATGGTCAACAGCCTTGGACTGCGGTAAAAGAATACGATAACCTTATTCCTAAGCTAAGCACTGATGATTTAAAGATAAGAGCATACCTGTCTCGCAGCCGCTTGCTAATAGATTATGTTATGGCTCGGACGACCAGCGATAGGGATGAAATAATCCGCCAAGCAAAACAGGATGTTGAGTCTGCGGAAAAAATCGATACGACAGACCAGGCTGTTTGTTGGGGAAGCGTGTTGGGTGAGTCAATCGGCGACGAGGCTTACCATTCTGAATATAAAAAGAAGTGCGATGATGCTGCGATTGAGATACCGATGGATCAAGGGGGTCAGTTCCCGGATGGTTTTGAAGGAGGAAGAGATGACTAAGAAAAAACTGTTGTTAGCTCTCTTGGCGTTGGTTTGTTCCGCTTTGGGCAGCTCGTTTGTTTTTGGTTCAGATGCGCATGCGGGTTGTTGGGGTGCATATAGTGTGAATGATCCGGGTCCTGGGCTTCCATGGGCATACGGCTCGTTTAACGACACTTACGCAGCTAAGTACGCCTGTAACCAGAGCGGACAGGGCCCATACGGTGTGATGGTTTTGTCGGAACCGGTATCCGGCGGCGTCCCTTCCGGTGGCGGCACGATGCGCGTTAATGCGTATATGGATGGAGACGGCCCTGCCGAGCAGTACTTCTATGTTACTGGCGGCTTTTATAACAGATCTAATACTTCATGGACTGGCTATGTGTGGGGTTGGGATGTTGAATTAAGAACGCAAGATGGTGATGGCGACTGGGCTGACCAGGGAATCATTACTGGTGATAATATGCCGTATTCGTCTTCTAAACTTTGCTATCCAAGCACAGGTAGCTGCTCGTATTATACGATTGGTAAATATGTCTATCGCGGGTATAAAAACAATACGACGGATCGCTGGTTCTTTGGTGACGATTATACGATTACGATTAATAGGGATGCGTTCTATGATGAAAACAGATCTGGTTTGCATGATTTAGGTAATGGTTTGGTGTATCGTACATTTGGTATGCATCGTTGCTGGGCGCAGTCGACCAGCAACAGCGTCGCAGCTTCAACTTATCATACTAGCTGTGGCTGGGCCGATGCGAGGTTGTATGGCAAAAAACGCATTGCGCAGACGAATTACTCTGGTTCCTCGTCGATTGAGACTGGTGGCTCGGGCGTTAGCAATAATTCGAGCGTAACGATTCATTCTCCGTCGCAGGATTTCAAGTTTGTCCATAAGGTTAAGCGTGCGGATGATGGCGACAACCAGGCTGATAACGAGTGTTATGAAGTCGGTACAAACGTGTCTGGAAAGGGCCGCTCATATTCTTGTTCCGACTTTGAGAAAAACGGCGAGCAGACGATCCATGACCCTACTATGTCCGTTGGCCTAGAGCCTGGGAAATCAACGGTTATTTATCAAGATTTGCGGTTCCAGCCTAGCAACCGTGACGACAGTTTATCTGGTCTGCCGCCACAGAATTGTAGTATTTCTGGCTATGAAGCGAGTGGTCGTGCCTGTATTTCGGTTTCGCGCCCATCGGCTACGTTCACTGGTACGGTTACACCTACGGTAACAAGTCAGGATGGCGGTACGAACTATTCGATTGGAAGCGACAACAAAGCAAAGGTGACTTCTTCGGACGGCAAGTTTAAGATTAGCTTTATTAATCGTGTCAATCGTAATGCGGATACGGCGGGCGGTACAGTCGGTAGCAACTGGAGCACGCGTTCTACGATTGCTGGCGCGCAGCAAGACGCTAATAATGGTACTGCAAGTTTGACCGAAAACGGTGGCTCGAATGTCCAGACGTATACTTATACTGGCACTTTGCGCTATGGCGAGTCGATTACTTATTGTAGCTATTTGACCTACGTCCATACGGTGACCGGTACGGCCACGAACACAGCAAGCAAGTGTATAACCGTGTGGCGCGAAAATGCGAAGTGTTCGTTCGCGAATAGCTTCACTTATGGCTTAAATACTGCCGTAAACGTAGGTCGTCTCGGTGTGCGTAACAGTAATTTATCAAATAATGTAACTTGGACGACGCCAAATTCGGTTGCTGAGGTTTCGATTTATGCACGTCCTACCGATCAGATTAAGTTCTATTACAATATGTGCGCGGGTGTCTTGTATCCGATTAAGCAGCGAGGCTTGACGACGAATGTCACCTTTATGGCGACCGGTTCGAGCACGAAGAGTGCGGAACAGAATAATAAGTATCTCTTCCGCAATTCGGTGCCAATGGTTGGTTCGACTTTTTACAACTCGCGCGTTTGGGATAGTAAATATGAGTCGAGTGGTTTCTTGAGCAATATTAATAATATTGAAGCTAGCTTCGAGTCACCAGATAGCGGCGCCGGGACGAATTATCGCTGCGGTAGCGTATCGAGCGGGTGGTATCAGGTTGCCGGCAAGCAGGAGTGTGCGCGTCAGGGCGTATATAACATTGGTGTGCTCGATGTCGGTAGCAGGATTGCGCAGAGACTCGACTGGAATGATCAGACTTTTAACAATGGCTCGTTTGGCAGTACGCCACGTGCGGCGACAGCGAACGTGGTCGTGCCATATAACTATGTCTTGAAGCCGTACGTAACGAATGAGTCGGCATCAAATCGCGTCGCTTATCTTGGCGAAACGATTCATATGACGCCGGGCGTTGTGGTTGCGACGCGCAAGAACACGGCGGTCAGTTCTGATAATAATAAGAATACTTATGCGACGATCACGAAGCCAACCTCGATTGCGGTTGATTATTACTACACGACGAGCACTGGCACGATGATCATTAATCCAGTTTCGATTTATTCGAAGACGAACGTGCGTTTGAATAACGAGGCGGATTTGAACGGTACGGGCAACCGCGGTGATGCATACATTGAGAATGGCGGCTCGAAGCTTAATGGCGCTGATGCGGCCGCGGTCGCAACGAATTTTAACATTCCGGTTAATGATAGCCAGGTTTCGCCAGGTGATCGCGTTTGCATGCGCATCAGGGTGTGGCCGGCAGATAGCCATAATAATCCGACGGCAGCTTCGGTTGGCGCAAGTGATATTGCGATTCAGGAAACCGGCTCTGGGGCTGACTCCTCGCGCACAACGACCTCTTGTTTGACGGTCGCGAAACGTCCAACGATTAGCGTTGAGGGTTCGAATGCCTATAGCGCAACAACAATAAAGACTTCGAAGTTTGAGAAGGAGCTCGGTGGTACGAAATTTGTCTTTGGCTCCTGGTCGGAGTATGGCGTATTTGCGCGGGTTGATACAAGCTCGTTCAACATGGCTTCAGGTGCGGCGCTTGGCTATAACAAGAGTGGCTACAAAGATGGTAATGGCAACTATATGAAGACGCCGAATGTTACGCGTGATAATCCGGCTGGTTCGGAAAATGTCGCAACGACGGCGCGTTCGAACATTTGCACGTACATGGTTCAGACTTTTGCGAATGCTAACTGCGAGGCTGGTACGAACAAGATTGGCAATGTGGCGGCAGAGCAGTTTAGTGAGCGCATTAAGGAGCGCTATTCAAGAAGCACGGTCAACGTAGTAAGCACATCAACAAAGACTATGGGCGGCGTAGGTTATCAGAATCTTTCTGGATATAGCGACGGAGGCGTCGTAGCGGATGATGGCGCGATTGTATTACGTCCGAATGGTAATGCCTATCTCGGTAGCAACTGGCGGCCAAGTATTGCAGACTCGGTCTTTACGGAAAAGGGTATTACGAGTCGCAATAATACGATTGTTTACAGCATGCCATCTGGCACGATGGTGATTGATGCCGATATTAATGTCCAGACTGGTAGTCTTTCTGGCCCAGGCCAGGTGTCCGGCGTCGTAATCGTGGCCGATAAGGTGTTAATTTCGAGTAATGTGTCTTACATTAATGCAACGATTGTGGCAAATGAAGTGAATACCTGTGCCTTTAAGGCGGACGGTTCGGCGATGAGCTTCTCGGAGCTTAAGTGGACCGGTTCGGCAAGCTATCCGTGCGCAAAGCCATTGCAGTTCGATGCGCCGGTTTCGACGAAACGAATTATCTTGAACCGTACAGCGGGCGCAAATAACGGTGTAGGTTCGATTGTGCGCGCAGAAATCTTCAACTTCAACACAGCACAATACCTCTGGTCATTTAGCCAGATGGCGCGTTATAACCAGGCAGTCACGACCTTCTCGCGCGAATTGCCGCCACGCTATTAGAGCATTAAAATAACCGGTCTGATTGGCCGGTTATTTTTTCTTCTTCTTTTTCTCCGGCTTCGGCGCTGATTCCGTTGGCTTTGCGATGAAGTTCGGGATGAGGCTATGGAGCTGGCTGAGAAGCTTGTGGCGGGCATGCTTCGTCTCGACCTTATCGAGCCAACCTGGGTTTGGTTTGGAGTTTTTGGACGTGACGATTTCGACGATGTCGCCATTGTTGAGCGTGGTGTTGAGTGAGACCATCTTGCCATTCACGATGGCGCCAGTACAGGCTGCACCGATTTCGCTATGAAGGCGATAGGCAAAGTCGAGCGGCTTCGAGCCCTGCGGGAGATCGATAATGTCGCCTTTTGGTGTGTAAACGAAGATTTTGTCAGCAAAAAGGGTAAGTTTGAGCTTGTTGGTATCGACTTTCTCGCCGCCTGCGAGCTTTGTGGCGGTTTCCTGAAGCTCCTTGATCCAGAGCAAATTGCTCGGAAGTTTGCTGACGCGACCTTCAGTGTAGGCGCTAGTGAGCTTCTGCTCGTTGTAGAAGAAGGTGGCCGCAAGACCGCGTTCTGCGTAATCGTGCATTTCCTGGGTGCGAATCTGGAACTCAACGACCTGTTTGTCTGGTGTAATGACGGTGGTGTGCAAAGACTGGTAACCGTTTTGCTTTGGCATTGCGATGTAGTCCTTGATGCGGCCATCCATTGGATGGAAAAGGGAATGAATGAGGCCGAGGACAAGATAGCAAGTCGTTACATCCTCGACAATAAAACGA
>JAFYZJ010000029.1 GCA_017548735.1 Candidatus Saccharimonadota bacterium
CGGTAAATACGCAATTGGTAAGATTTTCCGTGGCAAGCTCAAGAAGAACGAGGCTGTGACGATTATGAAGGTGAACGGCGAGACGGTTCGTGGCAAGATTGATAGCCTCTATACCTATCGTGGCCTTGGTCGCGAAGAGGCAACTGAAGCGATTGCGGGCGACATTGTGGCGCTTGCTGGTCTCGGTGCAGCTAGCATCGGTGATACGATTGCGACTGGCGACAATCCGGAGGCTCTTCCGACGATTGAGCTCGAGGCGCCAACCCTTTCGATTTATATTGGTCCAAACACTTCGCCGCTTAAAGGAAGAGAAGGTGAATTTACGACTTCGCGCCAGATTGGCGATCGTTTGCAGCGCGAGCTTGAGACGAACATTGCTTTGCGTCTCGAACCACAGGGTCTTGGCTACAAAGTATCTGGTCGCGGTGAGTTGCATCTTTCTGTTTTGATTGAAACGATGCGCCGTGAGGGCTATGAGATGGAAGTCGGCCGCCCGGAGGTCGTTTACAAGATGGAAAATGGCGTCGAAATGGAGCCGGTCGAGGAGCTCACGATTGAGGTTTCGCCAGAGTATGTCGGTGCAGTTTCGCAGGAGCTTGGCGTCCGCAAGGCTGAACTCATTTCTCAGGAAATGACGACTTCCGGTAGCACGCGCTTTATCTATACGATTACGACCGCTGCTTTGATTGGTCTTCGCAATAATCTTTTGACTGGTACGAAGGGTACGGCAATTATGAATACCTTGCCAAAGGGCTATCAGCCGGTAACTTCGCACTATCGTCAGGAACGCAATGGCGCGCTCGTTGCCTCTGAAGCAGGCCAGAGCACCGCTTATGCACTCGATGCCGCTCAGGCACGTGGCGTGCTTTATATTCCGCCTCAGGTTGATGTTTATATGGGCATGATTGTCGGTCTTTCGAAGAAGGACGAGCTCGATATTAACGTTTGCCGTGAGAAGCAGCTTACGAATATGCGCACGCACGCTTCGGATGGCGCGATTCAGCTTACTCCTTATACGCAGCTCAGTCTCGAGCAATGCTTGGATTTCTTGATGGAAGACGAGCTTCTCGAGGTAACGCCAAAGTCTTTGCGCCTTCGCAAGAAGGAATTGAATCCGACGATGCGCAAGCGTCAGCGCAACCACGCACAATAAGATTTAAAACAGCTCTTTCCGGAGCTGTTTTTTTGGTTATGCTTGCGCGCCGGAGGGGTTAGGAATATACTGAATCTATCCTATGCTAGTTGTTGGATAATTTATTTCACAACGGACAAAATGAACATTAGGACGATGTGTTTTTCGAAGACTAGCTAGGGAAGCACATGAACGGTTTGATAGTAAAATACAATCCTCTGAGTTTAAAGGCTACGTCGTGGCGATGATCAAAGACGGGGCTGCGACTGAACGGCAGTGCGTCTTCGCTGTGTAGGATGGCTATCCAGCGCGAGGGAAACATGATACTCTAGCAGCTCATCGGCGGCACGCTAGAGGGAGACCTTAACGCCCCTTGCGCAGCAGATATCGACGGGCGAATAGACGATCGAGAATTGCGGTGACGCCCAGATAGCTATTAACGACGGCTTATGATTGCTGTATTTACTAATGACCGGGGGTCCCTTAGCGCTAGGGGCCCTTTTTTCTTGGGTTAAAACCTATTAATCACTTATGCTTGCACGCGAAATGAGCAAGATTTATACTATATTTACCTCCCTACTAGCACGGAGGTTTTGTAGCTATGGTTGACAGCAGTATTTAAGTCGATATTAGTATGTAACCAATAGGCCTCTTCCGAGAATGCTAGTTACGGAAGTACATTAAAACACGCAATCACGTTACGATCCTCCAGTATAAGAATGCAGACGTCGTGGCGCCAGACATCAAGGCGGGAATATGGTAGGTTGCGTGTGGGCTTCTGGACTCCAGAAGCCCTTTTTTCTTGAATAAAAGATTTATACAGCTTATGCTTGCGTTATCTAAAGAAACAGTGTATTTTAGGTATAGCTCACCGGACTGTTTCTCCGTAAAAATTCATTCGACAGAAGGGTGATGTACTTTTCTAATCTATTATGCGTCTTGTTATATCAAAAAAGTGAAATAAAATGTTACAGGGTTTTGCTAAAGGTTCGTTATTTGCCCATAACTGCATTCTATTCGTCTTTCTATGATTGTGTTCCTTTCTGTGGCAGCCAATATTACCAGAGGCTTGATGCATGATAGATAAGATTAGGGCGGGCTCCACCTTCACCTCGGAGCCCGTTTTTAATGCCTGCGTAACAGGGGTAGGGGATTGACTTTTTGGCTAATCTGTGCTATAATTACAAGATAGTTCTTTAACAAAGTGAGATTTATTATTTTTACGAAGGGGGTGGGAATATGAGAATGTTTCCAGTATTTTGTTCCATGAATTATGTAGGTGGCGAAGAGGTTCCAGAGGTGAAAACCGCACTTGAGGCATCGGGCTATTTTGTCTACGAAGCTTCTATGATGCGCACTAATGACAACCTCATCGATCAGATTGAGCACTATTTCAAAGCGGCAGAATATACCGTTTTGAATTCTCCATTGACCGAGGTAGCCGTCTTGATTCATTATGACAATCCAGCGGATGTTTTCAATAACAAGAAGGTCCAGAAGCTATTTGGAAGTGATCCGTTCATTAATTATGTCGATGCTGCTAATCAGGAGACGACGATTTACGCTTTTAGAAACGGCGTAATGGAGCGACTTTATCAGGCAGAGAATATGTCGCCATTTACGATGTTGGCATATCACGACTACATTAATTACGGAGAAAAGTACAAGTTGCACATTGTGCCGGTCAAGTACAAGCAGCCCTGTATTCCGGGATCATTATTCTCGGCATGCGAGCGCTGGTATGAGGTGATTGATAAAGATTCGCATCGCGTTTCTTATCTGAGGACGCGTCGCAACGCCCACAATCCGAACGAGCCGAGAACAGCCCTGTACGAAGCGCTCCAATCGCAGGGAGTATGGCGCTGCGGCTTGGTTCCTGATAGAGATGCCGGTAGGCGCTTTATTAGCGATATTGCGCACGGCCTGCTTGATCCGGGTTGGAAAACCCAGTCTTACGAGTGTTACGAGATTATCGGCACAAACTCCTTCTTGCTGCTTGCGGACGAGAAGAGCAGTGATTTGCTGATATCGCTCAGTAGCACGGATGAAGAAATGAACAAACTTCTTAACTCAAAGCTCTTTAATGAGCTAATGGTTAGGAGGTAACTAAATCTCACTTTTCAAATCGGGGTCGTTTGCAATAAACGGCCCCTTTTTGTATAATTGCGCTATCTCGATGAGGCTTATTCTGAATTGCTGGAGGTGATCTGAATGTTATGGCTTATCGTTAAGTCCTTTCTAATCGGTTGCGGTGTTGCTTTAGTGGTAGCCGTTATTATGCTCATAGTTTATCGCTTAATGGCGTCGCGACAGCGAGCGGCCTTCGTGGTGAACATGCTAATCTTTATCGCCTTATTTATTGCGAATGCGGCGCTAGTAAGGATGGGCATCCTAGATGGCATGCAGGGGGCAGAAGTGTTACTCGGTATCGTATTTGGACCTCTTGCCTTACTTTCGTATCTGGCGCTGAGGAATAATGCGGAAAAGGCTACTATAGAGATGAGGTATGACGATGACTTTTATTGGCAGGAAGCTAGTAAACACATTGACATCGATGACTGATTACGATGCGGGTTTCAGATGAGACCCGCATTTTTGAATATATTTTTGGCGAAAATCAAGCGCGGGCATGGCATTGTTGTAAAATATACTATGAATTTGTCAAGGCGTTTGTGTTCGGATTTTGAACAATAATTTTAACAAAAAATCAAGTGTGGAAAAACCAAAAGCGAAATATTTTTGTGTTCGGTTTTACCTCTGTTATTTTCGCCATTTTTCCACCGATCTGTGAAAAAATGAATAAAAAAGGGTCTTGAAATTTTCTGAAAAATTGCTTAAACTGGGAACAA
>JAFYZJ010000030.1 GCA_017548735.1 Candidatus Saccharimonadota bacterium
GAGGTAAGGGATCGTAAGTTAGAGAACATATAGCTCATATACGTTACTTGCGACGTATCAAAGCTAGCTGGAAGATTAAGTGAAGTCAAAGCATACATATTGGCGAATACAGCATTCATGTTCGTTACTTTGGACGTATTAAAGTTAGGCGGGAAAGTAAGCGAAGTCAACGAGCTCATTTCATTGAACAGCATGCTCATATTCGTTACATTAGAAGTATTGAAGCTATTAGGAAGAGTAAAAGACGTAATGGAACGTAAACCATGGAACATCCAGCTCATATCCGTTACATTAGAAGTATTGAAGCTATTAGGAAGAGTGAGAGAAGTGAGCGACGTCATACCTTCAAACATCCAGCTCATATCCGTTACATTAGAAGTATTGAAGCTATTAGGAAGAGTGAGAGAAGTGAGCGACGTCATACCATTAAACATCCGCTTCATATTAATAACATTTGATGTATCAAAGCTATCTGGGAGAGTTAAGGAAGTAAGAGTCTCCGCATAAGAGAACATGTAGCTCATGTCCGTTACCTGCGATGTGTTAAAACTATCCGGAAGAGTGAGGGAGGTGATGCGACGTAGGCCATGGAACATCCAAGTCATATTCGTTACCTTAGAGGTATCAAAGCTATTAGGGAGAGTAAGAGAGGTGAGTGCGCAGTCCTGATTTTCTAAATCAAACATATAACTCATGTCCTTTACCTGCGACGTATCAAAACTATCTGGCAGAACGAGAGAAACGAGTGACTCTAGCCGCGCAAACATGTGAGCCATATTTGTCACTTTAGAAGTATCGAAGTTGCTAGGAAGAGTGAGAGAGGTGAGAGAGCTCATGCCGAAGAACATCCAGCTCATATCCGTTACTTTAGAAGTATCAAGATAATCCGGAATCGTAAGCGAAGTAAGACCATCTAAATTATAAAACATACGCGACGAATAGCGGCCAGCATAAATCTTGCTAGCTCCAGTATGAATATATACACTTTCGTCGTCAGCTGCCCAATATGCGTATACCGGGATTTCGCCATCACGCGCAATATTCACCCTTGGTGCATCCTCCCCTACTGTACTAGGTAGATAATTGACGAAATTAAGATTCTTTATTTTGGTATCTTGCGTGTAGTGCGTAACCGAACCGTCATTTGTTAGAGTTTTTATTCGTATATTCACCTCCTGGCCACCCAACAACGTCGTCTCCGCGTTCGTATTATCCCATCGAGCATAGAGAATAAGGGTTTCGGCAGAAGAGATTGTCACGGTCGCCCCATCGGCATATGACACCCCAGAGCCGTCAGCTACAGTGTTCCAGCCAAGAAACGTACCATTATCCAAAGTAAACGCATTCGCCGGCAGCGCAATCTCCGTGCCCAGCGTAATATTATCAATCGCAGCCATTACGCCGGAACCGCCATTAGCCCTAAATTCAATCCTTCCCTTCAGCTCCATCCACTGCGCATAAAGAGTTAGCGTGCCTTCAGAAGGAATCGTTATGGTTGCCCCGTCAGCATAGTCTACACCAGAGCCATCAGCTTCCGTGTTCCAGCTGGTAAAGATAAAATCGGTTCTCGTGAACACATTTGCTGGCAAAGTCGCATCCTCCCCAACCGGAATGTCGTCAATCGCCTCCATTGTGCCAGTGCCGCCGTTGGCATTAAACTCGACGCCGCCTACCGGAATGTCTCCCCACTGCGCATAAAGAATCAATGCGTTTTCAGAAACGATCGTAACAGTCGCCTCGTCATCATAACCCACGCCGGAACCATCGGCCTCCGTATTCCAACTGGTAAAGACGGCTTTATTCTTAGTAAATTCATTAGCCGGCAATACGACATCCGTTCCAATCATCTTATTTTCAATCGCATCCATAGTGCCAGTACCGCCATTAGCGTCAAACTCAATGCTTCCGACCTTCTTCAAATAAACCCTAATGTCCTTAATCGTACCGTCATAGTACCTCTGCGGGTTGCCGTTCGTCTGCATCGAGGCGCCAAATACCGCGGTCTGGTTAAAGTAGCGGCTGAAGTTCTTGTAATCCTGGAATGGAATCATTTCCCCGCCATCAATGCTATATGAGACCATGCCGCCTACGCGAACGATCTTCACTTCTTTATTCTTGATGTCTGCCGTAGTGATGTCGTTCTTCGCCTTATCCGCGTTCGTATTGTCTTTGCCAAGACGGCCAGTAATTTCTAGCGATTCGCCGTCCGTACCAAACGTACGAATCGTAAAACCAGGATAGTACATCGAGGAGTTCTCATACTTCGCGTTAAACAAGGTTCCTTGGTTAATCTGCGTAGTCGCATAATCTTTGAGCGTGAAGTAAACCTCAAAGTCCCTGCCGGCGTTTTCTTCGCTAAACAAGGCGACATTCGTATCGATGTAATTTTTATTCGTTAGCGGATTGCCTTCGCCGTCTTTGCAGGTCTCGCCCGAAACATTCGCGTTACCATTGAATTGGCATTCGCCCGGCATTGAGAAAAGCAATTCAAATGGCGATTCTTCACCAGAGCCTTCAACCGTATAAGCAATTGAACCAAAAGCATTCAAATATTTGCGCACGCTATTTGCGACACTAAAGGTCACGGTATCGTTGGTGATTTCATAGCTCACCGCACCAGCGCCCATCGTGCCGTTGAGGCTGGCCGTATAAGTGCCAGCCGTCATCTCAATAGACTTGCAGTCGCCATTGCCGAGCACAATCTGAGAAGCGAAATCCGTCTTTGCGATGTTTACGACAAAATCCGAGCCAGCATAGCTAGCGCCGGCGTCTACGCAGATATTCCAGGTCTTGCCGCCGGAGATCTCGGCCGTATTTCCCGCCGTCGCAAAGGTATTGCCGCCACCAAAGATTACCGCCAAAATACCGGCGATAAAGGTGCCCAACAATAACCTTTTTGTTTTCATCTCTGTTTTTCGACTGTTTATTTTTGACCTAGTCTTGCTACAAGTATAAGCGAAATGCCCCAAAAAGTCAAGGGGCAAACATCAAAAAAGACCCCTGTTACGGGGCCTTTTTCTATTAAGCGATCGAAACGATTTCGATTTCACTGTACTTCTGGCGGTGACCAGTCTCAGTGTGAACACGCTTCTTGGAGTGGTAACGGATGACGCGAATCTTGTCGCCAGCTACCTTTGCTTCTACGACCTTCGCCTTCACCTTAACTCCGCTAACCGTTGGCGTACCGACCGTAGTCTTGTCGCCGTCAATTACGAGTAAAGCATCGAGAGCGAGATCTTTGGTTCCTTCCGGGAGGAGGTCCACACGGAGGGTCTCTTTTTCAGCGACAACGTACTGCTTGCCGCCAATCTTTACGACTGCTTTTTTCATAAAATTCCTTTTATTACTCCGCAAATTATAGCAAATATTTAGATTTTTTGCAAGCGCAAAAGCACCGGGATACCCAACCGGTGCTTTGCTAAAAGGAGTATTTAGATTTATTTAGTATCTTTTGTGATACCGTCTTGGAGCTTAGCCACTTCTTTATGGCTACGATACCAGTAGACACCACCAGTAGCAATACAAATTACTGCGATGATTGCGAGTGCAATTTCACCTGGACCAGTCTTTGGAAGTTCTGGCGGAGTGTCAGTTGCTGGAGGAGTAATAGTTTCACAGCGTTCGTCTTTTGGATCCTCGGTACAGATACAATCGAGGTCATCCTCGTCGCACTCATCGTCTGGGGTTGGCGTTGGAGTGTCCGGCGTGTCCGGAGTATCCGAGCAAGTGCGAGTGACATAGATAGTCGAGCTATCGGATACGCGACCAGCATCGTGAGAAGCGAAGATTTCGTTCTTGAATGCGGTGCGAGAGTTACATTCAGCCTTGGCAACAGCGTCATCATTAACCTTCACCTTGTAAGTGATGGTTGCAGTGGCGTTCTTACCATAAAGACCAGTATTGAAACCGCTCTGGCCGATGAGATCTTTCATCTTGAGGCCATTTGGGTTAGCACCATTAACGAGCGTAGTCGTACCAGGAACAAGCGTCACGCCAGTTGGGAGCTTATCATGGAAAGTCACATTCGTGAGGCTAACCGTACCAGTGTTCTTGAAGGAAACTTTGTAAGTCAAAGTATCGCCCGGTTTTGCGTCAACAGTTTCGTAGAAGTTAGTACCATCTTTTGAAACCGTCTTCGAAATCGTGGAGTTAACTTGATCGGCACGAATATCGTACTCGATATAGCCAGAGTATTCGCTACAACCAGGAAGCCAACCATCGAGTACGTTGTAACCGAGGTAAGTACCTTCCTTGGAGAAGAGGTCGGTCGAAAGAATCGTACCGTTACTCTTGCCCTGGTTATGGATTACTGCTGAGCCTTCGACGTATTTAAGTACGACGTCGCGCGCAGAAGTAGTCGTAAGGGTTGCTTCGTCCCAAACCGAGGTAGGGTTAGCAGTTGTGGAAGTAATCACGCCGCTAATCGTAACTGGCTTTGCGTTGTTTACGGCCCAAGAAGTGAGGCCGGTAGAAACGCGTACGCTGTTTGCGATGCCCTTACCGCTTGCGTTGAGCGAAGACTTTGCGTTGTTGTGGTAGAAAATCTGGACGGTATAAACCTTGCCCGGTTCGACCACAGCGCTATCAATGAAATAGCCCTTGTCTTTTTCGCGAACACGAACGAAATTGCGCTCATCGCCAATCGCGTTGTTGTTCGTGATAGAGTTGAAGGTTGCGTAGTCCGCCGGATTTTCCATCGTAAAGGTCGTGCGTTCTGGCCCCCAAGCAGAGCTGGAAGCGTATGGAACGATCGCCGCGATGGCAAAGGCCGTAAGACCTGCTACCGTCATCCTCCGTTTAAATTTGATATTCTTTTTTGGCATCTTTTTACTCCTTTTTTGTTTTACAACCTTAAATTGCTATGTCGCCGCCGTTTTGAGCTACATCATTCTGAAGATCGGCAAAGCGTTGTGCGTTATAATCTTCGACGGTCTGAGTGTCGCCAGCTGCTGCGGCTGCATCAATTGCAGCGTTTTCATCAGCGACCGACGCATTGACTTGTGCTTGAGCCTCATTAGCTGCTGCTTGCGCTGCTGCGCCTTCGGCTGCTGCCTGCTCTTCTGCTGCGTCTGCTGCGGCATCTTCTTCGGAGTCATATGACTGCTGACCAGATGTGTTTTCACCTCCAGCACCACCGTCATTACCGCCGCCTTCAGCTGCAGCCGCGATATCTGCCTGAGCTGCCACAACATCGCCTTCCGTGCTTGCGCTACCATCATTCTGACTTCCAGGGTTATAGTCAGCGGTTGGAGTCTGATCGCCGGCTGCACCATCAACACCAAGCTGTGTAGAGCCATTGACCGTCTGCGCAGTCTTGTGGTCGTCATCGTCGCCACCATCATCCCCATCACCGTCATCCGGAGGGGTGACGTCTGGGATATTGTCTGGCGTAGACGAAGAACCTTGCTCAGTGAGCGGCTGGACACAGAGGTTAAGGATATTACCACTTTCATCGCAGAAGGTAAGGCTCGTAATCTCGCCCTTGTCGTTCGTTTCAACCTGAGCGTTCTCAATGTTCACCTTAACGCCGAAGTAGCCAAGTGCATTGCCGTCATCATCGCAAACGATGAAGCGTGTGTAGGTTTTACCGGTTTCATTCGTAACACAGTTAACCAAGTCAGCCTCACCGCGGCTCTCAATATGATGATCGCCATTCTGCAAATCTGCAATGTAGCTGTTATCATAGTAGCCGTCAGCAACGAAGGTATCGTACTGAGCGTTATCGAGCGCACGCTGGAGCTCCGACAAGAACAAGTTTGCCTGCTCGGATTCCATACCATCAAGCAACGCTTCCGCGTCATTGAGGTCAGCGCTTTCGAGGAAGTCGCTGAAGTAATAACCGTTGGAGTTCTCATAGATATGACATGCATATGCTGCGGCACACTCTGGCTGTCTTTCGCAGAGCTCATAAATCATCGCGCTGATGAACTTGTCGTGGCTCTCCTTGTTTTCGGCAAAGTCCTTAAGTTCAGGATGTTTTGCGAGAGTTTCGAGAGCGAGCTCGCGGTCAAGACAGTAGCAGTTTTCACCGCTCTTATTGTCGCTGTTCCACAAGTCGTAATTATCCTGGAAGTCTCTGACCTGTTCGTTAGCCTCGCCAATGATGCTGTCCAAATCTGGGTCGGTGTCACCGGTATCAGCCTCTTCCTCGGTTCTAGGACCGGTTGGGTCAGGAAGCTGGTTAGAAACTTGATCAGCCTCATTACCAACAGATTTGGTCAATAGGAGCATCACCGACAATGCAACAGCGCCAATCGCTGCCCATTTAGGCACCTTGAACTTGAACTTTTCCTTAGATTTCTTGTCATTATTGTTTGCTTGGCTATTGTCGCCATTTGCCATTGCAATAATAGTATCGGCGCGACTATCTGCGTCATCCTTCTTATCGGAATCGTCTTTCTTGCCATCATCCGGGTTGCCTCCATCAGGAGTGCCGCCTTCAGCAGCGGCAGATCGCGCAGCAGCACCGCGCTTTGCGCGCTCTGCATTTGCCTTGTTAATAATCGCAAGAACTTCGTCCTGTTCTTCCTTGGTCCAATGCGACCAGTTTTCGAAATCGGTTCTGAGCAACTTGACCTCTTTATTTTCGCCATCCTCACCCTTGCCGTCAGGATTGTCGCCATCAGGGTTGTCGCCGTCTGGGTTGCTTCCGTCAGGATTGCTACCGTCAGGATTGCTACCATCAGGATTACCGCCATCAGGAGTACCACCGTCTGGAGTGCCGCCATCTGGAGTACCACCGTCTGGGGTTCCACCGTCTGGCTGGCCACCAGCTGGAGCGCCACCGTCTGGCTGGCCACCGTCCGGAGTGTCTTCCCAAACCTTCACGCGAAGACTTTGCTCAACGCGAGCACGCCAAGCGTTATAATCCTCACCCTCGGAACGCGGGAAGCGCTTGCGAAGGTCTTTCTTTTGCTCATCATCCATCTGGCCCCAAATCGGTTTATCGACATCAAACTGAGCGAGGAAGTTGACGCGCTTGCCATATTCGTCGCGGGCTTCGTCTGGTGCCGGCCCGCCGATTTTTTCGGCATTGTCGCGCATAATGGCCTGTTTGCGGACACGAGAGACGAAATCTTCAGTGTTTTCGCCATCTTGGATCGGAAATTCATTCGCAATATCGATTGCGGTCTGGTCGTCGCCAAAGTATTTTTTGAGGTTTTCATCCCAAGACTCTTTCTGCCACTGTTCCCAAGTCTTTTCTTCGCCGCCATGGTTCGTGTACGGATCTTCAGAAAGATCACCATACCACAACTGGCTATAGTCAGGGCCCTTATACGGACTTTGTTTTTCAGGTGAGTTTGCCATATTTTTCCTCTTGTTAGTTTGATATTTATTTTGACCTAGTTTGGGTCCATATTAGCACTAGCATTATGAAAATGTCAAGCTTTTTTAGACCACAAAAACAAAAAGAGGACTAATCCGCGTCCGATTAATCCTCTTCTCTGATCTTCCGATCTATTTTTTATCTTATAAAGAACTCACTTTCGTTTATATTAATTTAACTCTTTGTGTTTATCTTATGGGGGAGTACCGATTCCTTTCTTATGGCTTGTGGCCGATTAGGCCGCCTTGAACATTTCGAAGGCGCTCTTACCAATCTTCTGAAGTTTGAAGTTAGTAATGCGTGCTTCTTGCTTTGCTGTCAACGTTTCGTTGCCACGACCATTCGTTTCGATGTAACCAGGCATTACTAAATCGCCTTTACCTTCATCGTAATCTACAAACTGCGTGTCGATTGCGTCGTTTAATTCTTCTTCCGTCATATGCTTTTCTGCATTAGCTGGAATTGGAAGTGCTTCTATTTTCGCCATATTATTTTTATTTTCCTTTCTTTATTTTGGCTAGTCTCCTTCCTGATACCCATTGGAATTTGATTTTTGCTTGTTTGTGTTGGCTTTTGTTGCTCAACTGTCTCCATGGTATCACACTTATGCTTATTTGTCAATAGTGCTTATGCTATATTTTTGCAAAATGTCAAACGAAACAGGGGTCAAAATGCCCTTGTAATTTTTACAAAATATTTCCCCTCCCCTAAAACACCAATTAAAATGCCCGCCAAAATATATCATAACTAGACTAAAAACCGCCTAAATACAAAAAGTATCCCCAGTAGCCGAACATTACGGAGGCTGCTGCCGAGTACGAGAAGTCGTCCGCCTGTGAAGACAGGCCGGACGAACTTCGTTTCGGCGTGGGGATACTTTAGTATTTAGGCCTTTTCTAGGCTAATCGTGACGTTATTTCCATCAATCTTCACAACTTCGTCATAGGCATAATTACCTTCACCGAGCTCAGTCGCCAAGACTTCGTTTTTGAGCGTTTCGATATGCGCTTCCGGCACGTCGCAGCTCACGAACAATTTAATGCGATCGTCCACGTTGAGTCCTGCTTTTTTGCGAGCAGACTGAACAAACCTAATCAATTCGCGAACAAATCCTTCTTCTTTTAGCTCCGGAGTGAGTACTTTATTTAATTTTACCTCTGTTCCGTGGGCCACTCGTTTGACATTGACCTCTTCCATAATAATTTGCTCAAAGAACTCATCGAGCTTCTCGCCACCATAAGTCAAGTCGGCAAGTGGCTGGCGAACCTTGATTTGACCGTACTTATCATTGCGATCCATGCGAAGCGCGAGGCCTTCCGTAATAATCGCACGACACTCAGCCATCTTTGCGAGCGCATCCCTATCAATCTTGCCAGCAGCTGGCCAGTCCATGAGATGCACGCTTTCGCCGCCCATCATGTTCTGCCAGAGTTCCTCGGCGAGGAACGGCGTGAATGGCGCCATAATCAAAGCGAGATAGCTTAGTACGAAGTGTAGGGTCTCATAGGCCTCAGCCTTATCGCTACCAGATTCAGACTTCCAGAAGCGGCGGCGGCTGCGGCGAACGAACCAGTTCGAAAGATCATCAATGAATGGCAAGATACCGGCAGTTGCAGCAGGAAGATTATACTTTTCCATACCGTCAGTTACCTCGTTACGGAGCTGGTAAAGTCTAGCGACAATCCAAGCATCGAGTGGGTTCTCGAGCTTCTTTGGCTCTTCAAGTTTATTACCCTTGAATTCCCAACCGTCGACTTCGGCATACATCGTAAAGAAGTCGTAGACGTTCCAAACCATCGTTAACTTGCGTGCCGTATCGGAAACATCCTTATCGATAAGCGCGAAATCTTCACCGGCAAGCACTGGGCTAGAAAGCATCACGAAGCGAAGCGCATCGGCTGAATACTGGTCCATAAGTACGTTCGGATCAGTGTAGTTGCCAAGCGACTTGCTCATCTTGCGGCCATCATTACCAGCCAAAGTACCGGTAGTAATCACATTCTTGAATGCCTTATCGCCAAAGAGCGCCGTGTTCACTGCGTGGACAAAATAGAACCAAGCGCGAAC
>JAFYZJ010000031.1 GCA_017548735.1 Candidatus Saccharimonadota bacterium
AGTCGGCGCACCATTGCTCAAAATGTGGACCGAGAGCGGCTACGATGTGATGATTTTCCATCGTGGCGACGATTTGTCACGCCTTAGCGATTACGATGTGATTGTGACGGCAACCGGTGTGCCGGGGCTGATTACTTCTGCGCACTTGAAGCAGGGTGCGGTCGTAGTAGATGCCGGTACGGCAAGTGAGAATGGCGTGATTAAGGGCGACATTTCCGACGAAGTACGTGCCGAACGTGACGATTTGACGATTACACCGAATATCGGCGGCGTTGGGCCACTGACGGTCGCAATGTTGTTCGAGAACGTGATCCGTTCCGCTTCGACTGGCACCGACGCTGAGTAATTTGAATATCTTTGCGGTTTTTCCGCCATCAAAATACCGCCCGGGTGGGCGGTATTTTTAGCAGCTACTTTATGTGGCCGTTATTCCTGAGCCACGTTTCTGCAGCGGCACGTTGCGCCGGCGAGGACCCCTCATTATTCATAATCTGAGTCTGCCTCTTAACTTCCTCTGCTTGCTGGGATCGAGGAGCCATGCGCGGAGCTTGCTGCGTGTTTTGCGTTGGAGCTGGAGCGGCTTGTTGTTGGGCCGGTGCGGCTTGTTGTTGGGCCGGTGCAGCAGCCTCCGCTTCATGATTAATCTTAATTGCATCATTCTTCTCATTTTCGATCCTTTTGGCCATCTTCCCACGCTTATCATAATCAATATCAACATTAGGATTAGAGAGCATATCGCCGATACGCTGAGCAGACACATAGAAGTTGCCGTTGCGGTCCGTGGCATTGAGCGCCTCTTCGAGAGCATCGCCGCCCTGCGCAAAGAGATTCTGCTTATCGAGCTGCTTCGTAGTAACAAAGTCGGAGTTAGTCAACTTCTCGCTGTCTGGAGTGCCCTTCTTATTATGGTAAGTCTGACCTTGCCAGTCGGCGTAATTCTGAAGATCATTATGTATAGAAGCGTCCTCGAGATACTGTGCCGCATATGCATCTTTGGCGGAAATCTTCGAAATCAAATCGCTAGCACTACTCGTGGCAAACTGAGCAAGTAGATTGCGCGAGCCCTGATTGACGTTTTTATTACGCAAGACCTGGCCCATAAATTTCTGACCGGCACCGCTGGCGGAGAGCTTCGTAGCAAGGGCCTTCAGTCTCATGGCTTCGTCTTCGTTCTTTACGCCACCCGTCATCAATGCCTCAAATGCATTTTGCTGGTCATCAAGCGTACGATATTTGTATTCGCCCGTTTCGGCATCTCTTTCATTAAGCATGGTACTAATTTCGTCCTGGACATCCTGAGCTTCCATCTTTTCTCTGTTCGCCGTAGCAATATTCTGCATATGCTGCAATCCGGTTGCCCCCATAAACCTAGATGCGTTAGCTATCTCGACCCCCTCCCTTGAAGCCGCAGCACGGTTGCGCGCAATTAACGCACTTCCCGCCTTTGTATGCCATAGGGAATCTTGAATACGACCACGAATCGAGCGTCCCGTCGGCTTGCCTTCTCTATCGAATCTATATCCAGATTGACGCATAGTGTTGCGGAATTGTTTTCTTGCTTCATGGGCGCCGCGAACGTTCTTTGCCCACTGGCTACCGCCAATAGCGCTGCCGATACCCTTCGAAGCCCTGCCGGTGAGGTTTGAAGCGATAGTAGACACTGCGCCCATTGAAGACTTAATGAGCTTCGGAATGAAGAAGATTGGAGCAATACTCACGATAGCAGCCGACAAGGTAATCCAGGTGCTACCGCTACTGGTTGTAACCAAAATGCGTCCAACCAAATCACCACCATAAATCAATGCACTACAAGCCGGGAAGGCGATCAAGAGGCCCTTGAATACCGTGAACCATTTATCGAAGAGCTTCTTCGTGTTTGGCAGCATGTAGGCGACAAATGCAAGCGGCGACGCCACGACGAGCAATACCGCTGCAGCTTGGCGCATAGCGAGGATTGCAATGAGCGTGAAGAGCGAGATAGCAACACCGACTACTGCCATGAGGATAGGAATAATAATCGCCGTACCCTGCGAGAGGACCGCAAGGGCGCTAATTGCGGCCACAATTCCAATCACGACTAGCGTCAATCCGCCGCCCGCGTCCCACCCGTTCGGCTGCGTGCTAGCGCTTACGCCATCAATCGTGAGTGTTTCAGGAATCTGAATTTCCGAAGCAATGCCCTTGAAGATGCCCGCTACGCCGTAGCCGAGAATATTTGCGAGATCGATTGCGAGCTGACAAATAATGTACGAAAGATTAATTAGAATAGCACCGATGATAAGCTTTGGTAGAATCTTCTTGATGCCGTAGTTGTCGATACCGACACCAGTAAGCTGCGAGAAGATAATAATCAAGAATACAATCGCAAAGGCAATGTTAGCGATATTACGGAACACGTTCCATACTTCGTATGTTTCGCTGCCCTCGCCGCCGAAGAGCTTCGTATTAATCTGGAGAGCAGGCTCAACCCATCTTTCATACTTGTCGATAATAAAGTCAGCGACACCATCAATAATTGGACAGACAACCCAACCGAGCGAGCCAGCATTATCGTAGCAGCTCGGCTCGTGAGAACCGTCACTTCCTACATCTCCGGAGATTGTTGGGTCTTCCACGACTGAGGCATATTGAGCTAACTCGTCCGGAGGAATGTTAGTAACGGATGTTTCCGCCAATAGATATGCCGCAACTTCCGAGAACGTCACGGTTTCCGTTGGCGAGAAGTGATAATCATCTCTCACCTTTGCGAGCCCAGACACCGAAGACCTTTCCGGTTGTATATACACTCTTACTAAGTCGCCAGTCGCGTCATCAATTAGCCTCGTTTCCGTATAGCCAGTCAAATCGCTCGGCGCGTCCTCCGGTTGCCATTTGGCATTGAGCCCAAATATCTCTTTAATATACCTATCATAAAGAATAACTTTTTCTTTTTTCGTGAACTTTGAACCGCTAGTCTCGTTATTGTACGTAAATACAGTGCCAAGCAAATTATTGAGAGCCATCTGTTTGGCGTCCGTCTTGAGATTGTAGACCGAATTCAATGCATCCTCCGTCGTTGCATCAACTAACCTAGCAAACGGATTGCCAGATTCCGTACCATCTACGTGGTTCCCGGTGCCATATGAGTACTCAACCTCCTTAGCAAAACCCTTCGTAATCATCCTCTCGTGGCCATTGTAGTCGGCGAGAAGTTGCGCCGAATCCGTTATTAAGTCCAAGAACGTTGTCTCGCCGATAGTGTAATGGATGGACTCATCGCAACCAGAGCCCAAAAAGTCGAATGGCGTCGTGGTATTGCCCATAAATAAATCCATCATCTCGGCAAAACCGTAGGCGATGTTATAGCCAGGAATAAACCTTGCCGCAATAGAGCCCAAGAAGTAGGACCCCTTCATAGTTTCGCAGTCAAAATTGATATTATTATCGGCCGCGTCAATCAAGAATGCGATCGGCTTCGTGTCCGGCAACTCTGCGGAATCGGGCGAAGCAGTCGCCACAATGTGAGGGTCGCCCGCGATTTTCGCGTTATAATAATCTTCTTCCTGGATTGTGCCACCATCTCCCGTAGGGATTGCCGTATAATCTGCGCATAGATAATTACTCCAGGTATCGCCTTCCTCAATAATATCCTTAGTCAAAATCCATCTAACCCAATAATGGTAGTAGAGCTTGAAACAGAGGCCGCCAGCCTGGGCATCATCGGATTCATTTTGAACTACTTCGTATCCAATATTGTTAAGGTATGCTATTTTGCTGTTGGTCGTAGCCGACGAAGTACTGACAGAAATCGCATCCTTGCCAAATACAGAAAAGATCCCCGGGAATTTGCCCTCGCCATTATCGCCATACTTGTCTATACCCGTCAACATTTTCTTATTACTGATGTTATAGAACCCAGTAAATGGTACTGGGAGATTATATGACTTATTCGTGCTAATGACCGAGTCAGCCGCCTCAAGATCCTTTAAGGCAATCGACGATTTAAAGACATTCGAATCGTAGGCAAAATACATGTCTTCGAGTAAGGCTTTTTTGACGATAGAATTAGGTACCGTACCCTTATAAGTCGGGATCGGGTCAGCAAAAGCTGAAGGAGTTATTGCGGCACCCAAGCTGACCGCTATAGCGACTGCTGCCACTATTATGGCTGCTTTTAGTCTTTTCATTATTTAGCTCCCTCCAAAACATCGCGTATTGTAAATATTTTTCTCTTTATAAACGATTGCGCATCGCTAACTATCTTTTCATTGTCCTCGATAGCTCGAAGCCCAATAGTCTCGTATTCCGCTAGTTTTTCCCCGTCCTCGCCAGTGATGCTATTTCGGCACTTAGCGGACGGCGTCGGTAGACTCTTGTCTATGCAGCCATGCATTTTGTATATTCCGTAAGCATCCAAATCGGTAAGCGCCTTGTCATAATAGTTGCTCAGTATTACACCGGATAGCGGAATCATATCCGTTGGCCTCTCGTACTTCTGCATCAATTCATTTTTCGCCGTCGCGATATCTGAATTTAATACGTAATTGGCGATAGCAATAATGCTCGTATCCTTATAACGAAGATTCGTGTCGATGACGGAATAATACTTGTTAAACTCAGTCATCGTTTCGCTAAGTTTGCCTTTTATCTCGCTCTTGTCATATCTCGAGTAGAAATCGTTGTAGGATTTTTTAAGTTTGTCCGCATATTCCAAATCAGCCGAGGATTTTACCGCGTACGGCGAAGCTTTTACGTCATATGTCCCTTCTATTGGACCATCGTTCTGCTTGTTGTAAAGAAATAGGTTGGCAAAAGATCTGAAGGATTTCTGCAAATCATCAGCTGCCGCAGCTTTCTTCATCGATGGAATGACGGTAAGCGCAACAACTAAAAGCGCGATAACTGCGACTGCGGCGACCACGCCAATAACAAGCAGCTTCTTCGTCTTGCTCTTTTTCTCTGCGTCGGCGGCGTCCGCGAGAACGATGTCGCCAACGGCGTCGTTAAAGAATTCTGGAGCGTTCGCGAAGGCCGGGGTTTGCGCAGCCTGCATGATTGGCGCAGCTGGCTGCTGGGATTTCTCTTTGAAACGGCGTGTGCCGAGACCGAAGCGCGGCTTCTTTTTGTCGACAGGATCACCGCCGGAAGTCACAATCGGTTTTTCTGGCGCGTCAGGCATCGAAGCAATTGTCGTCGCGACCGCCGGGTCGGCAACTTTCGTGATATCAACCTGCTCTTCCGGCATCGGAACAGCTTCTTGCTTGGATGGCTCACCGCCAGAAATGTTCGGGGATGAAAAAATCGGACCATTAGGCATACCAGAATTCTCACCCTCATTCATAAGTATTATTTTAGCATAAGCAAAATCTGAAATGCAACAAAAATACCCCACCGAATTTTACTCCGATGGGGTATTTTGTTTTAGTTTCCCGTCGTTCTAAACGAGCTTGGGAAAGCTCTATCGATTGGCGGTCAACTTAATTCAACTTTTTGCGGCTAACAATGTAGTAACCAGCTGCAGTTGCAACAGCGGCGGTACCAAAGATACCGGTTGCGATAGTAGTAGCACCAGTCTTTGGAAGGTCTGGGTCTTTGCAGATCTGGCCCTTCACAGAAACCTTAGCAGTGTCAGACTTTTCAGTCTTGCTATCGTTATTATATTTGCCCTTAGCGACGTTCGTAAGGGTAGAATCGTAACAGTTATCCTTCAAAGAAGCATTAACCGTTGCGTAGAAGTAAACAGTAGCTTCCGTGCCCTTGGCATAGTCACCAATGTTGATACCATCAGCAGTTACAATACCATCACCGAGCTTCTTACCCTTGGTATTTTCAGCGTTGTAAAGGATAGTAGTACCCTTCTTGTAGCTCATACCTTGTGGAAGAATATCGCGAATTACAACGTTCTTGAGCGTGGTGTTACCAGTGTTCTTGAACTGAATGCGATAGCGAACCGTGTCGCCAGCTTTAGCAGTGACGTTTTCCAACCATTCCTTACCACCATTCAACTGAACGGTCTTGTTAAGGGTGAAGTTATCTTCACAAACCTTACCATTGACGAGGACGTCAGCCGTATCTTCAACGGTCTTGGTCATCGTCTTTGCACTAGATTGCGCAATGTTGCGGAGAGTAGAGTTCTCACACTTGTCGGCAACAGCCTTGTCGACGGTAGCGTTGAAATAGATCCAAGCACCAGCGGCAGGGGCATAAGTACCGAGGTTGAGACCCTGTTCGGTCACGATACCATCGCTAACTGCGACACCCTTAGGGTTAGCAGTGTTAGCAACAGTCGTACTACCCTTGACATAAGTCAAGCCGGTAGGAAGAACATCGCGAACCGTGAAGTTCTCGAGGGTAGTGTTACCAGTGTTCTTAACGTGGATGCGGTAACGGACAGTTTCGCCAGCTTTGGCAGTAACCTGTTCGCTCCAAGTATCGGTACCGAGGATTTTAACTTCCTTCTGGATCTCGATATTTGGGTTAGCAACCTTTTCGAACTGAGCCTTCACATGGAAGGTGAGGTAACCAGAGTATTCATTACAGCCAGGAATCTTACCATCCATCTGGTCGTAACCGAGGAGGTGACCCTTAGAAGTAAACAAATCGTTGCTATCGTTCAAACCATCAAGGCTAAACGTGCGGAGTTTACCGTCTTGGCTATAGTTGTAATACTTAGCAGAACCATCGACGTAAGCGAGGTTGAATTTTTCACCATTCTTCGAATTAAAGTGAGTTTCATCCCAAACAGTCGTTGGGTTTGCGTTAGAGGAATAAATCTTACCACTAACAGTGATCGAGCTTGCGGTATTCGTTGGAAGAATTACGTAAGCGCGAACGTTTTCGGCAATAAGACCGAGGTTCGATGCGGCGTTGTTGTGAACATACATACGCACAACATATTCCTTACCGTCCTCAACAGTCGTATTGTCGCTAAATTTATTATTGTGGGCGTTACCAGTATATTCAGAAGCAGCTACGAAATAGCGCTCATCACCGATAACGTTATTAGTAATCGAGTTAAATGTAACGTAGTCAGCTGGGTTTTCCATCGTAAATGTCTTACGTTCTGGGCCCCAAGCATTGACTGCGATAATGCCAGCAGCGGAGATTGCAGCAACGGCTGCAAGACCAATACCAGCCTTAGCGAGTTTCTTCATAAATAAATAGTTCCTTTCGTTGAAAAAATAATTTCTTAGAATGGATGAAAATGCTTTGTTAGCCGGATTGTTAAATTATCCGCTGCAAGTCAGATCGTTGCCGTACACAATCTTGGAAGTGGAGGGTCTCTCAAAACGAGAGGCCCCCACTAGCAAGGAACTGAAGATTTACAACAGTTATTCAGGCGCCTCTATGTCACCATAGTTGACGTCTGTACCGAGATTCGGCTCCGGAGTGGCAGGATTATTATTTGCCACATCGTCTACAGGCGCCCAATCACCACTCTGACTGTTGCCCGTTACCGGGGTCGGAGACGGAGCGGTAGTTGTGGTCGACTGCGTAGTCGGTACCGGAGTAGGCGTTGCCGCCGTAGTCGGTACCGGAGTTGGCGAAGCTACAGGCGGATCCGGAGAAACATAACTAGTCGGACTAGTAGGTTCCGGAGTTTCAGTGGTGTCAGAATCGTTATTGATTCTGTCATCACTATAGAAATCGTCCGCTGCGCTCTGCTCTGACGGATCCGTAGAATCAGGGTTTATCCTGTTCTGTGGATCAACATCCGGGTCCTTCGGGGTATTCGACGGCGTCGGAGACGGAGTCGGCGTATCCGAAGGGGTCGGCGTCGGTGTGTCAGAAGGTGTCGGCGTAGGAGTCGTTGACGGTGGATCCCAACCGGGAACGTCAATCGGCTGATAGCCGCACTCGAGACGGAGCCTAACTTCTACGAAAGGTCCATCCTTCTCTGTTCTAACGGAAAAGACGATACAATGACCATCTTCGCCATCAGTAACACCAACATATACGAGCGGTATGCCCAGGCCAAGTCCATCCTCGACCATGTACATTGCCGACTCGTAGTCGCCAAGTTCCTCGATCCAGATTTCGGCATCCTCACTAAGGAGAATGTTCTTGGCTCTAGTGAAGCACCATTCCCAGTATTCGGGGTCCTTGAGGAACTCCATGTGGGCGTGGTCAGCTCTAGCGCCAACTTCCAGATCAACCTCACGATTCAAGATCGGAACAACGCCAGAAACGCCGTTCTGATCAAGGTAGAGGCAAATCGCTGCACAGAATGCAGGGTCGTACATCATCCTGTACCAGAGATTACCGAGGTAATCGTCTGTACCGATAATGTACTCCAAAACAGTATCAACCTCTCCTCTTGCGATTGCCGCCTGAGCTTCTTCCCAGACGTTAGCGCCGAAATAGAAAGGTCTGTCCTTTTCCAACTGTGCGAAATAAACGACAGTGTGGAAAGGAATCATTTCCTCCGGGTCAACTTTATCCGGATCGACAGGATCCGGATCGATGACGTCGGCCTTAACGACTCCCCAGCCCGAAAGTGCTTTGATTATCGGGCTGGTGAACGATGACGAGAGGAGCAGAACCACCGACAGCACAGCTGCCAGGATTCCGCACCATCTCCATCTGGCAGTGTTTCTCATGGCTTTTTCTCCTCCTTTCATGAGTTGCTGCTGCGGTTCTTTTTCTTCCTACCATTCCATAATGATAAGAGGAACATCGATCCAAGCCAAACGGCGAAGAAAGCGATGACTGCCTGGATTATTATCATGAACATAATAGGATGGCCAACAATGTCGCCGGTAATTGCGCCATTGCTACTGTCTCTGAGGACCTCAATGAGAGTCCAGCCAGATCCCAGCGTTGCAGCCTTGAACTGCGCGATGCCATAGCCGAATCCAGCGACGAGCCCGATGAATATCGAACCGAGGAACTGTGCCCATGAGAGCGCCTTTCCGCCTGAGTTCTTCTCGATGCGGTCGCAGATGTCGTCTTTTGCTGAAGCGATATCGCCTCTGGTCTTTTCGTTGTCTTCGATTACGCGGTCAGCCGCGTACTTCATGCAGGTGATAGCCTTCTTGTTGCGCTTGTCAGCATCAAGAGTCATTTTATTCATGTACTCAAGAGCCTCTTCCCTAGTTAATAATTCATTCTGTGCCATATGACACCTCCAAAAAAATAAATGTAGGGTTTATGGCACCCCCGAGCCAGTTATATGTAAAACATCTCACTTTCCCCGGAGACGAAAAGGAAGGGGCACAACTCGCAAAAAAGGAGTATGTAAATCTTCCATTGCTACACTTATGTGCAGCAATGATCTGACTTGTTAACGTTGCGCCTCTTGTGGGCGGTTCCCCACCTCGCAATTAGCTGTTGTTATTATATCAAACTTTTTGCATTTTGTCAATACTATTATGCTATAATTTACTTTTTATGCTTATTATTTTATACATAAGCGAAATAAGGTGATATAATCATTAGCAAGATGGCTTTAAACTCAAGAATGATCCAGCGGCTAACAAAGGCTTCTACCTCTGATATGCAGCACACAAGCAGCTACGCAAAAGCGCAGAATGCTGGTCATTTTGGGGCCGAAGGCGGTCAGACTTTTGCCGAGCGGCAGGCGATCGAATGGCAACGAAAAATGGTCCAGGGATACAAGAACGCGCGGGTGGCCCAAGGGGTGAACCGGATACCGCGAGCGCGGACCTATGCCGAAGAGCTAGAAATACGCAAAAAAGCGCTCGAAAACCGTCATTCCGCCAGAGAGAATGACGAGATTGATGGGCGCGCGAGCCGATATCAGCGCTTTGGAAATAATGCGCAGACAGAACAGATGACGGCACGGCAACAGATGGCGGCGCGGTTTGACGCCCCGGCGCGACCGGCGCCAAAAACCGGCGGATTTGGCAGACATTAAAAATGACCCCTGTTATGGGGTCGTTTTTTATTCGGCGGATTTAAGTTCGCGCTCGTGTTTGGTGAGCTCTTCGATGATATCCTCGATGTCGCCGTTCATAGCGGCAGTAATGTTGCTGCGGTTGTAGTGGATACGGTGATCAGTGATGCGGTCCTGCGGGAAGTTGTAGGTGCGGATTTTTTCGCTGCGATCCCCTGTTCCGATGAGGGATTTGCGGGCATCAGAGGCGTTGGCGCGGTCTTCAGCGATCTTGCGCTCGAGGAGGCGGCTACGGAGAACCGTCATAGCCTTGATGCGGTTTTGCTGCTGGGAACGCTCGTCCTGCATGGCGACCATAATACCGGTAGGAAGATGGGTAATGCGGACGGCGGAGTCGGTCGTATTGACGCCCTGACCACCGTGGCCACCGGAGCGGTAAATATCGATGCGGAGATCTTCTGGATTAATCTCGAGATCCTGCTCTTCTGCCTCGGGGAGGACAGCAACAGTGGCGGTACTGGTATGAATACGGCCCTGGCTCTCTGTTACGGGGATGCGCTGGACGCGATGGACACCACCTTCGAACTTCAACTTGCCATATGGTTGGTCGCCAGAAACGCGGAAAATTACCTCTTTGTAGCCACCGGCATCATTAACGGATTCGGACTGCAATTCTACCTTGAGGCCGTGCGTTTCGGCGTAGCGGGTATACATGCGGAAAAGATCGCCCGCAAAGAGGCTGGCCTCGTCGCCACCGGCACCGGCGCGAATCTCAATAATCGCTGGCTTGTCGTCGTTCGGGTCGCGCGGAATGAGCATTTCGGTGAGCTTCGCCTCTGTTTCGGCGAGCTCAGCCTCGAGATCGGGCTTCATTTCGGCGAGATCCGGGTCATTCTCTGCTTCGGCAATATCAGATACGAGCTGGTCGCGCTTTTTACCGAGAGCGATAAGCTCGTCGAGCTCCTGGAGACGGCGGTTTTTGGCAGCAAAATTCGGGTCAGCGTAAGCATCTGGCTGACTAAGGAAATCCGTAATCTGTTGGCGCTCATTTTCGAGGGCAGCAAAATCTAAATTCATATCTGATATTTTAATAGATTTTCGGCCGTACGTCAAACAGTGCTCTACCCTTGATTTTCCCATAGTACTTATGCTATTCTAAAAGAGTACAAGGTCAAAAATAGACATGAATAAGGTCAAGGTATTTATCTTTGGACTTGCGTTGGCGCTTGCTGTAGCTGTTTTTGGCGCCAATAATGTTAGTGCGGCAGCTGTTCAGATTAACGACGTTTCAGGGCTCGTCTCGGCGATGAGTAATGGCGGCGAAGCGATTTTGAACGCCGATATTACCCTCGACTACAGCCGCGCAATCTCGAATCCATTCGTGCTTGATTTGAATGGCCATACGATTACGACCGGGGACAAAACAATTGTCGTGCGATCCGATTTTACTCTGAAAGATAGCGTCGGAACCGGCGCCGTGACCGGCAACGAAGGCTTTATTTTCATCATCGGCGACACCGGCTATACCGGTACAATGACGATGGAATCTGGCCTCGTTTCAGCAGAAGCAGACTATGGTATCGAGACTATAAACGGTGAGCTTATCTTGAATGGCGGTAAGATTTACGCGCCAGAATTTGCGGTTTATAACTATGGCAAGTTTACGATTAACGGCGGTTTGGTTGAGGCTGCCTCGGCGGAACCAAGCGATCCAGCCGTCGGCAACCGAACCGGTGGTGTTATCGAGATGAATGATGGTAAGGTCGTCGCGCTCGGCGCAGGCGTAGGTATTGCTAACTCTTTTGATTACGGCGACCACGGTGAAGGCACCGGCATCGGCAGCACCCTGATAGTCAATGGCGGCGAGATTAGCGCGATTGGCACCGGCGGTAGCGCTGTGACGGCTTATAAAAACTGCTCCGTAACTATCAATGGCGGTACTCTGATTTCCGATAGCACTGCATTAATTAGCAACGGTTCGATTAGTGGCAAAAGTGAGGGTACGAATGCAAAATTCACCATCACGGGCGGCGAAATTATTTCGAATAACGGGCCAGCGATTTATGCGCCGCAACCAAATGGCGAGACAACTATTTCCGGCGGCGTGCTGCACGGCCAGGACAGCGCGATCGAGATTCGCGCCGGTTCGGCGAATATTACAGGCGGTACTTTTATTTCTGACGCGACTACTTATGTCATAAATAGCAACTCGAGCGGTTCGACCACCAAGGGCGCCGCGGTCGCGATTGCGCAGCACAATACGATGTTACCGATTGAAGTGCACATTTGCGGCGGTCACTTCCGCGCCGTAGTGCCACTGAGCGTCACGAACCCACAAGGTAACGACACAGAGGCAGTGGCGCAAGTAAGCGCAAGCATCGACCAGCCTTGCGGTGAATTGTATTTTGAATCCACGGGCGACAGCTCCGTCGTTTTCGAGAATGCCGGAAATGTCGTGATTCGCGGCGGTATCTTTGATTACAGTGTGGCGGATTACCTTGGCGAGGGATACGGTGAGCGTGCTACCGATGACGGCAGGCTTGAAGTGCTTCGCCAGTACAATCTCCGCACAGTCGCGAATAACGGTGGTGAATTGACGATTTCGCAAACGAAAGCCTTTGAAGGCGACACGATTAATGTCGACGCAGAGCCGGATTTGGCCTATGAAGTCAAACGCTTGGCGGCGGTCGGCGGATCTGGCACCGAGGCGCAGATTTCGAATGACGAATTCACGATGCCGGCCGAAAACGTGACAGTCGCGGCAACCTTCGGCTTCGTTTCGAGCCCGGCGCCAGCACCAGAGCCGATTCCAACGTGGGATGAGCCGGATGATGGCCCAGAGCAGGTCCCAGCGGCGGCTCGCAACAAGAAGGCGACGGCGGTTGAGTACGAAGAAATCAACGAGAATGGCGGCATTGTCGTGCCGAATACTTCTGACGACCTGGCGATTTACATCGTTACCCTGTTTATCAGTGGATTTGGCCTCACGATGGTCGTGCCAAAGCCTAGGAAAAACTAATCTTATCTGTTATAATTTGGAGCAGGCGGATCTTTAGCTCAGTTGGCTAGAGCGTACGATTCACATTCGTAAGGTCACTGGTTCGAGCCCAGTAAGATCCACCATTTTAGAATTAGAGTCTGTATTCGGCTCTTTTTTGTTTTACAATGGTAGTAAGGAGAAATAATGTTGCTGTATATTGCATGTGGCGAAAGTAATGATATTCCGGAAAAGTATCTCGACGATTGTCGCGATGTTCTGGACTACTTGTTGACGGATAATGATCTGATATTCGGTGCTTGCGACCGTGGGCTGATGGGGTGCGCCTACCGGAGTGCCTTGGCGCATGGCCGGGAAATAGTCGGGGTCTGCCCAAAGATTTATGAGGGTGATTTTGCTAATTTGCAGTGCACTGAGGAAATAACGACTGATGGAATAGTCGAGAGTGTTAACCTGATGGTCGAAAAATGCGACGCACTAGTGGTGATTCCGGGCGGATTCGGCACATTGTATGAGTTCTTCCTGGCGATGCAAGGCATTATTTGCAAAGAGTTTAACAAGACAATCGTCATCTATAACTCCTGCGGGTTTTATGATGAGATCTTAGGATATTTCAAAAAGATAGCAAAAGAGGGGTTCGTAAAAGAAGCTGTAATGAATTCTTTTGTCGTCGCCAATAATCTAGACGAGCTCAAGGCCACATTCGGCAATGATTAGTGCCCTAAATTATCAAGAATATCGGCCTGAATAATGGTTCGAACTTCGCGAACTAAGGTCCACCATGCTTTGGACGCGAAAAAACTCCCGTATAGTACGGGAGTTTTGTTTAGGATTGCTGCCCCTGAACATAGAATGCCTCTTCGACTAAACGGCTCACCTCGCTCCACCTAGAGAGTTGTCTGAGAATACCCATCAACGGATCATGAAATACTTTGAGCTCCCGCCCTTCGTTCTCACGCGCCTTAGCGAGCAGCCTGTTGTAATCGTCTATCCAACAAGGAAATTCCCTGCCGATGAGTTCGACCAGCTTTTCGGCCGTTGGCTCCGGATTAGCATGAATCATCTCCATGTGTTCATAGTGTTCAAGACAAAGCTCACGAACACACTTTCGCACGCGTCTTTCGGCATCAGAATCCATATTGAAGCTCCCTTCAAGATACGGCATCTCAAACTCTCTCTCAATCCTCTCACATTGCTTCGAGGCATCATCTCGGATATAGTCAGAGAGATACGGAATTCCTACTTCATGAAAATTCACTCGAAGGTGGCCAGCATCATGTGCATCCATCCAGCCGATGCCGTAGCGATCAGAACCTACAACTCTTCCCGCCTCCATGCCGGTGGGGATAAGAGTATCTTCCTCCCAGGGATTCTTAATTGAAAGGTGAAGCTTGCCGTCCTTCTTCTTCGTAAGATGGTCATATAGCCCATATTCTCGAGCCTTATCAATCATTTTTGCCGGCGTCATCCCTGCAACATCAAAGATCGCAGCAATATTTTCCTGCATCCCCAAGTCGCGAAAAGAAGCCGGTAATTTGGCCTTATCTTTGCAAGTATTTTTCATAGCCTTGCCCTCCTAAACATAGTAAGATGCGTCAAAAAACATGACTGCATATATTATACCATAATTTCGGGCAATATCAATGCTAGTTCAGTTCTTCTTACAAGACAGCCCTGAAGTCTGCGTATTTGTCAGCAAAGGCGTCTTCGATGGTTTTGTTGGTTTTTTCGAGATACTTTTTCACTAGGTAGTAACCGAGAGAATAGCCCGCCCAACGTGGCAGCTCGTCGTTGCCGTCGAAGAATATAGCGCCATAGTCGTAGATATCGGAATCTAATTGGTCGCGGAGCTTTGCGAGAATCTTTTCGTTTTCGTCATCGGTGCGTTCGAGGATTGTTTTAATAAAGACTGTTTTCTCTGCTCGGTTTTCTGCAAATTCAGCCTCCAGGCATGTCGCGATGCCCTCGCTGATGATGGCGTCAGACAGAGTGCTGGCCCACTCATCGTTTTTACCCCAACGCGCAGCGTGGCAAATTTCGTGTGCCACCATTTCGGAAATCAGGACCTCTGTGGCTTTTTCTTCGTCGATAGCGAATTCAATGAAATCGGAGGCCCTAGCGCGTCCGCCAACTCCGTCCTCCGGAATGACGATATCGGGTAGGCGATTGGTGACTAGCAGATCGATATCCCAATCAACTTTGAGCTTCGGAAATACGTATTTGTATGCCATTTTGACGGCGTTCGCAATCATTTCTTTACTGCCAGAAAGATTGCCGTTTGCCTCAGTTAACAACAGGTTTACTTTATTCATTTGACTTTATTATAGCGCGTACTATTTTTGTGCGCGGTATTTGTTGACGGCGTCGGCGAGAGCCTGATGGCCGAGAACAGAACAGTGGAATTTGTGTTTTGGGAGGTTGCCAAGATAATCATCAATGTCTTTGGCGGAGATTTTTACGGCTTCGTCGAGGGTTTTGCCCTTGGCGAGCTCCGACAGCGCAGAAGTCGAGGCGATGGCCGAAGCGCAGCCGTAGGTTTTCCAGCGGACGTCCTCGATTTTGTCGTCTTTGACCTTGATATACATTTTCATCTGGTCGCCGCAAATTGGGTTGCCAACGATGCCGACCGCGTCAAAATCGAACTGGGATTCGTCACCAAACAAGAAATTGCGCGGATTCATAAAGTGGTCCTTCACGGTGTCTGAATAAATCCAATCTTGCCCTTCGTTCATTTTGTCTTCCTTTCGATAGTGCTGATTTTTTGTAGGCGGTCGATAATTCCCGGTAAAACTGCCATAACTTTATTGATATCCTCTTCGGTATTATCGAGACCGAAGGAGAATCGAATCGACGAATGCGCCACTTCGGCGTCGCCGGTTTTTGCCATTAAGACATGGCTTGGCTTAATGTCACCAGAGGCGCAGGCGGAGCCAGTCGAGACGACGATACCTTCGGCGTCGAGATAAAGCTGAATAGATTCGCCCTCGGCCGCCTCGAAAGAGGTGTTTAGGATGTTTGGAAGCGAATTTTCGAGGTCGGTATTGAGGCTGCTGCCCGAGATTTCCTTGAGAATGCGCCCAGCTAATTTGTCGCGCAGGGCGCGGATTTTTGTGTCATAAATTTCCCAGGTTTTGTGGTCGAGAAGATATTTTAGCGCAGCGCCAAAACCGATGATGCCGACCGTATTGTAGGTCGTGCCGCGGCGTTTTTTCTCTTGATTACCACCAATAATCAGAGGCTTGAACGGAACGCCATTCTTGACGTAGAGCGCGCCGACGCCAATCGGGCCGCCAATCTTGTGCGCGCTAAAGGTTGCGTAGTCCAGATCGAGCACCTTTACGTCGATTGGGAGTTTGCCAAGCACCTGCGTGAGGTCAGAATGGATGAAACCGCCCTCTTTGTGAGCCTTTTTGACGACATCGGCAATCGGCAAAAACTCGCCGATTTCGTTGTTCGCCAGCATATAGGAGTAGAGCGCGGGTTTTTCGTCGCCGCCAAGCACGCGCGCGGCCTCGATAATTGAGTGGTGCTCGAGCGGCGAAGTGATAATTTTGTGCCCTTCAAAAGTGCGAATTACAGTGTTGTTTGACTCCGAGGCGCCGGACGTAAAGATAATTTCGCTAGGATAAGCGTTGATTAGTTGTGCCAAAAGTTCACGCGCCTCCTCAATCTTATTCATCGAGAGGTGGCCCGGAGTGTGGAGCGCCGAGGCGTTCGCAAAATACCGCTGCTCTGCTTCGCGCATAGCATCAATCACCTCAGGCAAAAGCGGACTGGTTGCCGCATAATCCAAATACACCATCGTATCTGATTATACTCTGTTTAGCCCATACATCGTATCATTTTCGATATTAATCTTCCCCGCATGCCGCTCCTTGATTATTTTGCTAAAAATGTTATAATTTTAGCCAGAATTCTTAAATCTTTTTAGGCTACGGCGGCAGATATTTAGGGATTCGCACATTATTTTGAAAAGGATGGTACGAAACGATGAAACGTATTGGCATTATTGGGGGGATGAGCTACGAATCGACCCTCCACTACTACGAAGAAATTAACCGTCAGGTTAATGAGCGTGCCGGCAGACTTATTTCTGCCGATTTGATTCTTCGAAGCGTAAACTTTGAGGAATATCATGAATTGATGGAATCTGGCGACTGGCAAAAAATCGACGATAAGCTTAGCCGCGAGGCTCTGGGTCTTGTCCATTTAGGTAAGTGCGACTTTGTCGCGATTGCAACCAACACAATGCATAAGGTCGCTGACCATGTTGGCGGGCTACTCTTACTGCCGAGCGACATGGCGTTACGTATGGATATACCGGAAGACATTCCGCTTGTCGACATTCCGCTCATCCATATCGGCGACAGTATTGCCGAAAAATGCAAAGAGGTTGGCGCAAAGCGCGTTCTGCTCCTCGGCACCAAGTTCACGATGACTGAGGATTTCCTGAAGAAGCGCTTAGCCGAACACAAAATCGAGACCATCGATTTGAGCCGTCACTCTAAGGATGCCGACGAGATCGATCGCATAATCTTTCAGGAGCTATGCCGCGGTGTCGTAACGGATGAATCTGCAGATTTCCTGGTAGACTTCATACGCAAGTTCCCGACCGATTCCGAGCCCGAACCGGATGCTATCATCCTCGGTTGCACCGAATTGGACATGCTTATCAAAAGCGAGTCAATCATGGGCCAGCGCAAGAAAATCCCGATCATCGATTCAACCAAGGCGCATATCGAATCAATCGTTAAGCATTGCCTTTCCGATTAATCGCATATGGTCACATTTAAAGGTCCGACAAAAGTCGGACCTTTTTTCTACCCCTGTTCTCTCTTGACTTTTTAACGTCTTGGTTTTAGCTGTTAGATTTCTCTCACGAAGTAGCTACTAACGCCCTCTTGCTCTGCGAGCTTCTTGGCCTCTTCGACGTCACCTACATAACCTAGAGGCGTACCACCGTGCTCCTCGTCGATGACGTAGTAGATTTTATCGCCCTTGATATCGAAGATTTCTTTGATGCCCTGCCTCTCAACCTCCCTCACGGCTTCCCGAAGTGGTTGGCAGAGTTTGCTACTAGTAAGCCTGTATCTTGCAGCGTGTTCGTAGTGGTTAGTGTGCATATCGTCAAAGAGCTTCTTTAGTCTCTTTGCTTCGTCATCAGTCTTAAGCTTCACCCAGATGTCGCCCCAACTTACGAGCGTTATCGTGAACCCAGCCTCCTTCATCTCTTTAGCGATTGCCATAATGGCGTCCGGAAAATAAGTGAATAGCTTATAAGCCACACTGAAGTCATCACTCGTAATTCTATAAAGGCCCGCTTTCGAAAGGGTCGAGATATTAGTCGACGGAGATATAATCCCGTGATCGTGGCATTCCTTGAGATATTGCTCCTGATCATCCATGGTGCTAAAGACAGATCCACGATAATCTCTGGCAGTCTTTTCTTCATCCTCCATCAAATCCTTCCAGTCGCAGCACAAGACAACTTTGAGGTCCTGGAGCGAGAAATAGTCGATGGCGCACTTGTCGTTTTCCCAGTTGGAAACGGTTTGCCTAGTCGTGCGAAGCGCCTCGGCCACCTGGTCCTGGCTAATGTTGTATTTCTGGCGCAATCTGCGCAGTCTTTGCCCAAATGTTTCTGTTGCCATACTTCACTCCTTGTTTAGCTTTTACACCCTTATGATATGCCGGCCGGCTTGATATTTCTATCAATTATTTTATAAATATATGTCAAACACATTTTACATAATTCGCAAGTTAATGTAAAGTTTGTTTTACATAAAAACTCCCCGCGTTGATGCGGGGAGTCTTAATCAATCCCTCTTTTTCCAAATCGGACGATATTTGTCCGGATGCATGAGAAGCCTCTGCTCGTCCGTCGGCGGATGCTTGATGTCGTAAACTGTAAACGCCATAAATGACGAGAACGAAACGAGGATTATGATCCACTCGACGGGGCTCTTGCTAAAGTCCAAATCTTTGACGCACCAGAAAAGCTCCGGGAGGCCGCGCGAGGCCATCAACCATGGGCAAATAAAGTAGCCAAAGAAGTCATGCGTAAGCTTCGTTGGACTAGTACGCGAGCCGGCCGCTTTGTAGCGACGAGCGTCCGGTATATGGACAGCCACCGCAATCACGGCACAGAGGATACTGGTCGCGAGCCAATAAATGGGCTCGTTAACCTGAGTCCAACCCACCGGATTCTTTGCATTCGCGCCGATAATCGCAACTATAGTCACGCCGAGAAAGAGATCGCCCGGGAAAAACATCCGCGATTGACCTTTGCCAAGATAGACCTTGCGTGATTCAAAAACCGCCGCCGAGAAAAACATCGATCCTGGCCAAAACAGCCAGCATATCAGAAGCAT
>JAFYZJ010000004.1 GCA_017548735.1 Candidatus Saccharimonadota bacterium
AAATTGATGCCCTCCGTCAGGAGCGCAATCAAGTGTCTGCCCAGATGAAGGGCGGCAAACCAGACCCGAAATTAATTGAGCAGGGCAAAGCTTTGAAGGCCCAGCTCGCCGAAAAAGAGCCGAAGCTTGCCGAGATTGAAGCTGACTTCATCGCGAGGCTTAAACAGGTGCCAAACGTCTACGAAGACGACGTACCAATCGGTCTCAGTGAAGACGACAACCAGGTCGCCGAAGTTTGTGGTGAGATTCCAGACATCAAAGACACAAAGAATCACTACGAAATCGGCCAGGCCCGCGGTTGGATCGATAAAGAGCGCGCAAGCAAGGTTGCTGGTGCTCGTTTCGCCTACATCAAGGGCGACATGGTCAAGCTCCAGATGGCAATCGTCAACTTTGTCATGAATAGCCTTTCGAGCGAAACCGTCATCAAGGAGATTATCGAAAAAGCTGGCCTCCAGGGCAAAGTTTCCGAGAAGCCATTTACGATTGTTTTGCCACCACTCATGCTTCGTACTGAGATGTATGATGCTATGGATCGCCTCGAGCCACGCGAAGATCGCTACAAGATTGAGGGCGAGGAACTCTGGCTTCAGGGTAGTGCTGAGCATGTTCTCGGCAGCATGCACGCTGGAGAAATTTTTGAAGAAAAAGAAATGCCAGTCCGTTATCTTGGCTACGCTACTAGCTTCCGCCAGGAAGCCGGTACCTACGGCAAAGATATGGAAGGCATCATTCGTATGCATCAGTTCGACAAGCTCGAAATGGAAAGCTTCTCTACGAAGGAGACTTCCCGCGCCGAGCACGAACTCTTTGTTGCAATTCAGCGCTGGCTCATTGAGCAGCTCGAGCTTCCTTATCGCGTGATTCGCAAATGTACGTTCGACATTGGCAAACCAGATGCTCGTGGCATTGACATGGAAGTTTGGCTTCCTGGCCAGGGTAAATATCGCGAGACCCACACTGCCGATTACATGACCGATTATCAGTCTCGCCGTCTCCAGACTCGCGTTCGCCGCGACAATGGTGACCTTGAACTCGTTCATACTAACGACGCAACCGCTTTCGCGCTTGGTCGTATTATGATTGCAATCATTGAAAATTATCAGAACCCTGACATGACGGTGCGCGTGCCAAAGGTTCTTCAAAAATATCTAGATGGAAAGGAGACTATCTAAATGATTGAAAATATTGATATTAGCGGCTCGAATTATAAAGTTGAGGAAAGTTTCCGCAAGTATATTATTAAGCGCATTGGCAAGCTCGATCGCCATCTTCCACGCGACAACCGCAAAGACGTCGTCGTAAAGGTTGTTGTTACCGAAGTTGACCGCGCTCATGGCAACAAGTACGAAATTTCCGTCTCGATGGATATTCCAGGCGGCAAGGTGCTCGCTGCAAAGGATCAGGCATCCAATGTTTACGCCGGTATCGATATTCTCGAAGCCAAGCTTGACGGCCAGATTCGTCGTTTTAAGACTGAGAAAACTAACTACGACAAGAAAGGATTGCTCAAGCGCTTCTTAAAGAAGTAAGCTCCGTGCTATACTAGAACGATGAAAGAGAGGAAGTCAGTACAGAAACGGGTGGAAAAACCTGCCAAGAAAAAGGTAGTGAAAGAGAAAAAACCAACCGATAAATTGGCCGATAAGACCGCAACGACCAAAGTTTTACAGCATATTTTTGGTGATGCACAGAAAAAGACTTTGCATCGCTTGAAAAAGCGCGTTGAAGAAATTAATAAACTTGGTAATAAATATGCCAAGATGGACAAGAAAGAGCTTGCTGCTCAGACCGAGAAGCTCAAGAGCCGTTTTGACAAGCTCAACAAGCAGGCTCAGGCCGAGAAGGCTAAGGCTAGCGTCAAGGCAAAAGATGCCAAGAAGAAAGCCGACAAGAAGCCAAAGAAAATCGACAAAAAGGCACGCATTGCTGCCGATAACAAGGTGCTCGATCAGATTTTGCCAGAGGCATTCGCCCTCGTTCGCGAGGCTAGCGACCGCGTTTTGAAGCTCCGTCCATTCGACGTTCAGCTCATTGGTGGTATCGCACTTCATGAAGGCAACGTCGCCGAGATGAAAACTGGTGAAGGTAAGACTCTCGTCGCAACCCTCCCGGCATATCTCAATGCTTTGACTGGTCGTGGCGTCCATGTCGTGACCGTTAACGATTACCTTGCTCAGCGTGACGCGGGCTGGATGGGTGAGCTCTATGACTTCCTCGGCCTCTCCGTCGGTGTCATTATTAATGAAGCAAGCTTCAAATACGATAAGTCTTACGAAAACGAGGATCACGACGATCCGCGCATGCGCCATTTGAAGCCATGCACCCGCAAGGAAGCTTATCTCTGCGACATCACTTACGGTACGAACAACGAATTCGGCTTCGACTATCTCCGCGATAACATGGTCAAGGATGCCGAATATCTCCGTCAGCGCGAATTGAACTTCGCGATCGTCGATGAGGTCGACTCCATCTTGATTGATGAAGCTCGTACGCCGCTCATCATTTCCGCTCCAGCTGCCGACAATCCAGAAAGCTACTATCAGTTTGCTAAGGTTTGCGCTCAGCTTTCGGACGAGGATTACATTGTCGACGAAAAGCGCCGCACGGTTGCTTTGACTGATGCTGGCGTCGAAAAGGTCCAGAAGATTCTCGGTATCGAGACTCTCTATAGCACCGACAATACTCGTATCGTTTACCACCTCGAGCAGGCCCTCCGCGCTGAGACTTTGTTCAAGCGCGACAAAGATTACGTCGTCACTAACTCTGGCGAAGTCATGATTGTCGACGAGCATACTGGTCGTCTGATGCATGGCCGCCGCTACAACGAAGGTCTCCATCAGGCAATCGAGGCAAAAGAAGGTGTCCAGGTTCGCGAAGAATCTACTACCCTCGCTACGATTTCCTTCCAAAACTTCTTCCGCCTTTACAACAAGCTTTCCGGTATGACCGGTACGGCATTTACCGAGGCAGAGGAATTCCAGCAGATTTACGCGCTTGATGTAATTCAGATTCCACCAAACAAGCCAATTATTCGTGTCGATAAGGATGATTTGATTTACCGTACCGAAGCTGCCAAGCTCAAAGCAATTGCTGGTGAAATCAAGAAATTCCATGATCGTGGTCAGCCAGTTCTCGTTGGTTCTGACTCGATTGCAAATAACGAACGCATTGCTGCTTATCTCGAGCACGAGGATATTCCATTTGAGATTTTGAACGCAAAAAAC
>JAFYZJ010000032.1 GCA_017548735.1 Candidatus Saccharimonadota bacterium
CTCAAAGAATGGGCTACTATTCGCGAAATGCGCGGCGTCGCTAGCTTGCGCGCCGAAAAGCGCTGTCTAGCAATCAAGGTTGACGTGCGCGTGCCATATGACGGCGAATTGTATGACTTTGGTGACTATCTTATCAAACTTTACCCGAACGATTTTTCTTGTAAAAGACTTCGTTCCGGCAAGAGGTTAGACGCCGCAAGCAATGCGCCAGATTATAATGAATCAAGCGGTTTCTGCTTTGGTAGGCGTCGTTCACTGATTCAGGAATACGTCGAGGAAGCCCAATACCTTGAGGCGCTAACGCTCATGATCGATAGCCTTCATAGCGTAAATGATCCGGATGTTGAGCGGGAAATCCCGAATTGCTTCCGGAAAGCTAAAGAGTTCAAACGTGCCAAACGGCGTTTGAAAAAGAAACTCGTCAACGAAGCTTCAAAAGGAGGTGTGACTTGCAACTAACAATCCCCAGCAATATTTGGCGAAAGATAATGCAATATGCACAAATTGCATCGCCAAAGGAAGTTACAGGCATCGGTCTGGTCGAGCTCGACCCTGAAACCGATGATCATTACATCGTAAAAGATGTATTTCTTCCTCAACAGAGTGCCAATGAGGTCTCTTCGGAATTCTCCGAGACCGGACTTCATGACATCATCACCGACGTAATTACCAACGATATCAGCAATGCTACGAAGCTACGCTTCCGTTGGCATTCGCACGGAAAAAACAATGTGTTCTTTTCCGCCATCGATAACGCAGACATCGAGGAATGGAAAAGCGACTGGGTTTTCAATCTGATCGTCAATGCGAAAGGCGAATACCGCGTCCGTTTTGACCAGATGCGGCCAATACGAATCAGAAATCATCCCGTCGAGTTACATATCAACTATCTCGATGGATCAGACAGCATGGCGGCCGTGCAAGAACTGCAACGCAAGGTGACATTTACGGAGTTGCCGAATCCGATTCCGCCGAAAGGAGGTAGCATACTTGATTAAAAAAGACTACTCCGATCAGATTAAGTTCTTCGATCCGACAACCGTCGGCTTTCCTGTTCACATTATTGGTGCGGGAGGTATCGGCAATATGATCATACTACTGCTCGCAAAAATGGGCTTCCGAGAGATTGAAATCTGGGATGACGATTATTACGAGCAACACAACGGACCAACAGAAGTCGCTTATAGTGATCAATTCTTTGGTCAACCCAAGATTGAAGTTGCAAAAAAGACTATCGACTTCCTGCTCGGCGACTCCGATATCAAAGTTACACCCCATCCCGAACGCGTTACGGCAGATACCAACCTTGAGGGATATGTAATCTGTGGCGTTGACTCCATGGCGAGTCGGTCAGAGATCTGGCAATGCATTCGGGCATGTGCCATTAATATTCCGGTTTACATTGACGCGCGTTCAGCGGGGGAGCAGGTGCAGGTTTTCACCGTCCAGCCGTTCGATATGGAAGATGTTGAAAACTATGAAACATGGCTGTTCGACGACCAAGAGGCAACCCCTCTTGGTTGTGGCGCACGCAATATTGGATATATGTCGACCTATATCGGCTCCATTATTGCAAAAAATCTCACCGCGTTCATTCGTGGCGATAAAGTTCCATTCATGGTCCAGAAGGACCTTTCCAATTCATTTTAAGGAGGTTGCTATATGAGTAACAACACTAACAACGAAGCTATCGTCTATGTCGCCTATGGTGCCGGCAACGAGCCGATCGAAGTCGAATACCACGAGAATGATACTGTCGCATCCGTCCTGGAACGTGCTGGCGTAATCGTCGATAAAGGAATGACACCTACACTCGGCAAGAAGCGCGTCAGAAAACCCGAGAAAACCACCGTTTCTGCAGGCGACCTGATCGTTATCGCCGGAAAGCCGAGCAACGGCCAGATCTGATTGCAGGCGTCCCAGCCGGGACTAAGATAGCTAATAATCCAAATCATCAGGCCACGCAGCGATGCGTGGCCGTTTTTTATTTTTTTAGCACTTATGCTTTCTTGCAAAGTTTTGTATGATATTATATAGCACATGAGTAAAAACTTAGTTATCGTAGAGTCCCCAGCCAAAGCTCATACTATCGAGAAGTATCTCGGCAAGGATTTTGTCGTATTAGCTTCTGTTGGACATATTCGCAAAGATACGAAGGTCGATAAAAATACTTTTGACGTCACCTACGAGGTTGACCCTGGGCACAAAAGTATTATTACTGATCTTAAGAAAGCCGCTAAATCTGCCGACAAAATCTGGCTCGCAACGGATGAAGACCGCGAAGGAGAAGCTATATCTTGGCACCTTTGCGAAGTATTAAAATTGCCAAAAGACACCGCTCGTATTACTTTCCACGAGATTACAAAAACCGCACTCGAAGATGCAATCAAACACCCTCGCACCGTCGATATGAATATGGTCTCTTCTCAGCAGGCGCGCCAAACTCTCGATATGCTCGTTGGTTTTGACCTTTCCGGCATCGTCCGCAAAAAGGTTCCAGGTGCCGTCTCGGCTGGACGCGTCCAAAGTCCCGCACTCCGCCTTATCGTCGAGAGAGAGCAGGCAATCGAAAAATTTGCTAGTAAATTTACTTACAAAGTATCCGCAGATTTTGGCTTCGACGCTAAACTAAATCACGACTTCGAAACTGAAGCAGAAGCATACGATTTTCTCAAGCAGCTCATTAACGCAAGCTTCTCCGTTAGTGCCATCGAAAATACCCCAGGCACACGCAAACCGGCCCCGCCATTCACTACTGCCTCAATGCAAATCGAAGCCAATAGCAAACTTGGCTATTCGACTCGTACCACTATGCAAGCCGCACAGGCGCTCTATCAAGCCGGTTTAATTACCTACCACCGCACCGACAGTCTCAATCTCAGCAAACAAGCGCTTGCTAGCATGGCTAATTATATCGAATCCAACTACGGCAAAGAATACGTCAAAGTACGCAATTTTAAGACTAAATCCGCCAGTGCCCAAGAGGCTCATGAGGCAATTCGCCCAACCGATATTAATCGCGAAACCGCCGGCAAAAACGACTACGAAAAACGCCTATACGCCCTGATACGTGGCCGCACTCTCGCAACCCAAATGGCAGACGCTCGCATCGAGACTACTACTATCAAAGTTGCTACGCCAACACCATATCTTTTCGAAGGGAAGGGCGAAGTTATTACATTTGACGGCTTCCTCAAAGTTTATGGCCGCATCAAAGATAGCGAATTGCCAAAACTCACTGTCGGCGACAAGCTAACCGCCGCCAGTATCATCGCCAAGCAAAACTATGCCAAGCCACCAGCTCGCTATACTGAAGGTTCGCTCGTGAAGAAGCTCGAAGAGCTCGGCATTGGCCGCCCATCTACCTATGCCACGATTATGACCGCCATCCAGGCCCGCGGCTACGTCGAAAAGGGTGAAAGCGAAGGCGAAGAACGCCAAATCGTCCAGTTTAAGCTCGAAAAAAACCAAATTGCAGAGGAAAAAGTCACAGAGAAG
>JAFYZJ010000005.1 GCA_017548735.1 Candidatus Saccharimonadota bacterium
AAACCTCATCGCGAAGTTTTATCACAAATATAACGATAATCTAACCGCGACCGAGAAGCGCCTGGACGAGCTCGAGAAGATAATGGAGTCTAGTGGCGCAGCCTTGCAGACGCGTCTCGACGCTTATAATACGGCCAACCAGAAGTTGTCGGACGACGTGGCGACCTTTAATTCGAAGGCTTCGAAGGGCACGATGACAGAAGAGGAATATAACATCGGCTACGCGGATTTGACGAAGCGCAAAGAAGAAATGCTTGCCGAATACAATGCGATTCAGGCGGCGATCGAAGACTATAACGTTTACGTCGCCGAATACAACAAGTACGTTGTGTTTACGAAAAAAATCTACAACAGTATGGATAGCAAAGCCAAAAAACCAGAGGCGAATTAGCACTCTTGCATTTCGAGTGCTAGTTGTTCTATACTGAAAATATGAAAAATTATTTAGTTCCAACAGTTGTTGAAGAAAGTAATAAGGGTGAGCGCGCCTATGATATTTACTCGCGCCTTTTGAAGGAGCGCGTGGTGTTCCTCGGCGATCAGGTTACACCGGAGACTGCGAATATCGTGATTGCGCAGCTCTTGCATCTTGCCTACGAAGATCCGAAAAAGGACATCAAGCTCTACATCAATTCGCCAGGCGGTTCCGTCTACGACGGTCTCGCGATTATCGACACGATGAACTACATCGAGCCGGACGTGCAGACGATTGGTATCGGCTTGCAGGCTTCGATGGGCGCAATGTTGTTGTCTGCTGGTGCGAAGGGCAAGCGTGTCTGCCTGCCGAACGCTCGCATCATGATTCATCAGCCAAGCTCTGGCACTGAGGGCAAGATTACCGATCAGGAAATCGCCCTTCGCGAAGGCGTTTATCTCAAGCAGGTGCTCGCCGAGATGATGGCGAAGAATACTGGCAAGTCGCTTAAAGATGTTGAAAAAGCAATGGACCGCGACTACTGGATGTCCGCCGAAGAGGCCAAAGAATTTGGCATTATCGACGAAGTGATAAAATAGAACTAGATAATTATTGGAGGTGCCATAATGGCAAAAGCTAAAGCAAAATTTGTTTGCCAAAATTGTGGCACGAGCTATGCAAAGTGGGCGGGGCGCTGCGAGAATTGCGGCGAGTGGAATACGCTCCTCGAGCAGGAAGTTCCGACCGAGGCGGAAGCAAAATCCGCCCTCGCACGCGGGGCAGTTTCTGGCAAGAAACTCGCCGCCGTTTCAATTAATGAAATTGAGCCGTCCGATGCTGGCAGTCGCCTTAAAACTGGGTTCGCCGAATTAGATAATGTTCTTGGCGGCGGGATTTTGCTGGGTGGCGTGGCGCTCCTTGCCGGCCAGCCAGGTATGGGCAAGTCCACGATTTTGATGCAGATTTGCGCGACAATTTCTAATAATGGCCGCAAGGTCCTCTATGTTTCTGGCGAGGAATCAGCCGGACAGGTCAAAATGCGTGCAATTCGCCTTGGCGCTAGCTCTGATCAGCTGCATTTCGCAAGCTCGTCCTCTGCAAATGACATTGCGAAAACCATCGAAGAAGATGGCTACGACCTCGTGATTGTCGACTCGATTCAGACGCTCTCGATGGCGGAGATTAGTTCGGCTCCTGGCACAGTCAGCCAGGTTAGTAACTGTGGTAACCTCATCATTCGCGCCGCGAAAAATAGTGGCACGGCTGTCATTATTGTCGGCCACGTTACTAAGGAAGGTACGCTTGCTGGGCCAAAAGTCCTCGAGCATCTCGTCGATGTCGTGTTGAATTTTGAAGGCGACCGCTATGGCGGCTTCAAGACGATTCGCGCGGTCAAAAACCGCTTCGGTTCGACGAATGAAGTTGCGATTTTCGAGATGGCCTCCGAAGGTCTTGTAGAAGTGAAAAATCCATCCGAGGCATTGCTTTCTGAGCGCCAAAACACCGACGGCAGCATCATTATGGCAACCATTGAGGGTACGCGCCCGCTCCTCGTCGAGATTCAGGCGCTCGTAAACTCTACGAATTTCGGCTATCCAAAGCGCACGGCTTCTGGCTTCGACCTGAATCGTCTCAATCTCCTAATCGCAGTGCTCGAAAAACGCACGAAGCTCAAACTTCAGGACAAAGATATTTTTATTAATGTTGTTGGTGGCATGAAATTGAATGATTCCGCTGCTGATTTGGCAATTTGTATGGCAATCGCCAGCGCCGCTGCTGGTCGTAAGCTTGACGATAAAGTCGTAGTCTTTGGCGAAGTCGGTCTCGGCGGGGAAATCCGTTCTGTAATTGCGCCGGATCGTCGCATTGCTGAGGCGAAGAAGCTTGGTTTCAAGAACGCTATCGCCCCAGCCACCGTCAAAGACAAGTTTGTTTTGCCGGTCAAAGACCTACGCGACGCGCTCATTAAATACATGAACAACAAGTAGTTGCATCTTACCCTTATCTGTGGTAAAATAGCTCACAGTATGATTACAAAAGACAACAAAGCCAAGGCTATTAAGAAGCTTGCCCGCAGCGACAAAGATGTCGGTTCTCCAGAGGTTCAGGTTGCTATTTTGACTGAGCGCATCAAGGAAGTTACCGAGCACGTCAAGGCAAACAAGCACGACTTTATGGCTAAGCGCGGCCTCATCCAGATGGTTGGTCAGCGCAAAAAGTTGCTCAAGTACCTCGAAAAGAACGATTTCGAGACCTACAAAGCAACCGTCGCCAAACTTGGTCTACGCAAATAAAGAAAAAGGCCCGCTTCGAAGGGGCCTTTTTTGTTGTTAAACATTGTATTCTCTAATTATAGCACACTTTGGCGTTTTTGTCAATCTGTGCTATAATAAGGGCATAAATTAAGTATCGAGAAAATGATAGATATTTTCTCGCAAACTCTTGCGATAAAGTACTTATTATTTTCTCGAGGAAAGGCAATTTTTGATGGAAATCATCAACCCAAGCGGCAAGAAAACCTTCAAGCTTGAGACTGATTTTTGTGGCCGCAAGCTCGGTCTCGAAGTCAACCGCGTTGGTTTTCGTACCACTTCATCAGTATTAGTCACCTACGGCGACACCGTCGTGCTCGGTTCGGTCGTGGTTGGCACTAAGCCAGTCGTTCAGGATTTCTTCCCACTCTCGATTGATTACGAAGAAAAGTACTACGCTTCTGGCAAAATCAGCAGCAGCAAATTTATTAAGCGTGAAGGCAAGCCTTCCGATAACGCTGTCCTCGTTGGCCGCCTTATCGACCGCCCAATTCGCCCACTCTTCCCGAAGGGCTACCGCCAGGAAATCCAGGTCGTTACGACTGTGCTTTCCATGGATCCAAACTTCCGCCCAGATGTAATCGCAATGATTGCCGCATCGAGCGCATTAATGCTCGCCGGCGTTCCATTTGATGGCCCAATCGCAGGTTTGCGAATTGGTCGCGTCAATGGCGAATACAAGGCGTTCCTCACTCCAGAAGAACGCGAAGCTTCCGATCTCGACCTCGTGGTTGCCGGTAAAGATTCTGGCATTACCATGGTTGAGGCTGGCGCAAACGAAGTCCCAGAAGATGTCATCGTTGGCGGTCTCGAATGGGGTCTCAAGATGATTCAGCCAGCAATCGCGCTTCAGAACGAACTCCGCGAGAAGGTTGGCGTCGAAGAGAAGGAATACACCCTCATCCTCCCATCCGAAGAAGTTCAGGCCAAGGTCGACAAGTGGATAGAAGGCAAGCTCGGTCCAGAGCTTCGCACTCAGAATACTGTCGAGCGCAATAATCTCATCGACGAAATCCGCTGGGCAATGCACGATGAATTCTCTCAGGAAGTCACTGATGACGAAGCTGGCATTACCGACAAGATGACCGACGAAGAAAAGATGACTGCTCGCACAAATTACTACGACAGCCACTTCCGCGCCGATTACAACGATGCCTTCGAACTCGCTGTTAAGCATGACGTTCGCAAGCATATTATTGAAGACGGTATTCGCCCAGATGGCCGCAAGCTCGACGAGGTTCGCCCACTCAGCTCGCAGGTTGGCATTTTGCCACGCTGCCACGGCTCCAGCCTCTTTACTCGTGGTGTCACTCAGGCTATGAATATTGTTACGCTCGCGCCACTCAGCTACGCGCAGCTCGTTGATACGATGGAAGTTACTGACGGTACTCGTCGCTACATGCATCACTACAATGCGCCAGGTTACACGGTTGGCGAAATCTCCCGCATGGGCAGCCCGGGCCGCCGCGAAGTTGGTCACGGCTATCTCGCCGAGCGCGCTTTGACGCCAGTGCTTCCTAGCGAAGAAGAGTTCCCATACGCGATTCGTAGCGTTACTGAGATTATGTCTCAGAATGGTTCGACCTCGATGGCCGCAACTTGTAGCTCTTGTCTCGCTCTTATGGATGCGGGTGTTCCGCTTAAGCGCCCAGTTTCCGGTGTTGCAATGGGTCTCATGATGGACGGCGACAAGCCATATGTCCTCACTGATCTTATGGATGCCGAGGACTTTGCTGGTGATATGGACTTCAAGGTTACTGGTACTACCGAAGGTGTGACCGCACTCCAGATGGATATGAAGGTTCACGGCCTCCCAGTTGAGGTGCTCCGCAAGGCGATCGCTCAGGCGCACGAAGGCCGCATGTTCATCTTGAAGCACATGCTCAGCGTCCTCGAAGGTCCACGCGATCATCTCAGCCCATACGCTCCTCAGATTGAGAAGCTCATGGTCAATCCAGACAAGATTGGTACGATTATCGGCAAGGGCGGTGAAACTATTAATAAAATCACTTCCGAAACCGGTGCCGAAATCAATATTGAAGAAAATGGTCTCGTGACGATTGCTGCAACCGACGCCGAAAAGATTCAGAAGGCGCTTGATTGGGTTAAGTCTCTCGTCGAAGAACCAGAACCAGGCAAGATTTATAAGGGTAAAGTTGTTTCTATTAAGGACTTCGGTGCCTTTGTAAACATCCTCCCAGGTATTGACGGCATGCTCCATATCTCTCAGATTTCCGAGCATCGCCTCGAGAAGGTTACTGACGCTCTCCAGGTTGGCGACGAAATCAAGGTCCGTCTTGATGCTATCGACGACAAGGGCCGCCTCAGTCTTTCGATGAAGGGCGTCGATCAAAAAGACGCTTAAGCCATAAGCACTTAAAATATCCAGGAAATATTGTATTTTCTGGATATTTTATATATTATGGAATCATAAATATAACTTAAAGGAGAATAGTTATCATGGCAACTCAACCAGTGGTTGAACCTGTCAAAATGCCTACTATTAAAAAGGCGGACAACAAAACCATCGCAGCTATCAATGCAATCAGCACTTCGCTCGCTTGCTTCTTGGGCTGGATGACCATCTTTGCAGCAATTGCAAGCTTTACTAAAAAATGGGGCTTCAGCATCCCTCTAGTTGGCTGGATCTTTGGCAACAACTTCAGCACCTTCAGTGGCACTGTTAGCATCACCTTGCTCGCAACCGGTCTCTTGACTGTTCTTTTCTCAGTCATCGGCCTCATCACTGCGCGCAAGCTCACCGATGTTGACGCAATGAAGTGCTCTTGGAAGACCATTCGCAACGCCTTCGTAATCATCGCAGGTGTCGAAATCTTCAAGATGATCGCTCTTGCTATCTACGCTCTTTGCGGCCTCGGCAAGAAGGCTGGTGTTGATCAGGGTGATCTCTGGCTCAACGGCTTCCTTACCAACACGCTCGCCGCTCTTGGCGCAGCAGCAATCGCATTCATTGCTAACATGATTGCAGCTGGTAAGACTCAGGTTCTCAGCATCATGCGCTTCGTCGCGCTTGGCATTGCTGGTGCTGCTCTTATCATCACCGTCATCGCAACCTTCGTCGGTTTCTATGCTAAGAAATCCGCCGTTGAAAGCCTTTATGACGACAGCGGCAGCTCGAGCCTCTACAACAGCATCTACGATTTGTTGAAGTAGTTTCGCGAGAAATACCAAAAGAGGGAAGCATAACCGCTTCTCTCTTTTTATGCTATAATTACTCCATATGACAGCAAAAAAGCGAGGTAAATCCCGAAAATCCAAAGAAGTCACGCCGAAGCATGAGCTTCCAGGTGGCTTTTGGCGCCAAGCATTGGCGATTCTATTCCTAGTATTAGCAGTTATTTTCGTATCGATGTGGTTCGGTACGGGCAACGCCGTCTTCTTGAAAGTGGCAAATGATGGATGTCATACCGCAATCGGTCACACGACCTATCTTTTGCCGTTAATTTTTGTCTATATTGCGGTCATGATTTTCCGCGCGCCAAATAATCGTCTTGATCCAAGCGTTTGGATCGCATCTATCCTCATGATTTTCTGGTTTAGCGGTATCTTCGGCGTTCCGAGCTATGGCACTCTCGACCAGAGCGGCGGTGTTGTTGGCGAATATATGAATAAATTCCTCGTCAAGAACCTCGGCAAAGGTCTCTCGATCTTAATTTATGTTGTCCTTATCTTAATTACGGCACTCTTTATGTATGCTGAGACTCCGCTCGCGCTCTTTAGAAAGATTGCTTCCATCTTCAAGACCAGCAAGAATGGCGAAGACGAAGAGAATGCTCGTGTCATGCGCAAGAATACCGAAAAGGCGAAGAAAGACGATCTCGGCGACTTCAAGGTTGTCGCGAACGTTGAGACTGTGAACGACAAAAAGAATCGTGAAATGCCTCCGCTCAAGAAAACCGAGCAGGCCGAAGTTAAGGCAACCGAAGAGCCAATGGCGCTCGTTGCGGTTTCCGATCCGAACTGGAAGATGCCTTCGCTCGATTTGCTTAACAAGAAAACTACTCCAGCTGATCCGGGTAATACCGAGGAGAACGCCCGTATTATCAAGGATACTTTGTCGCAGTTCGATATCGATGTGACGGTTGAGGGTGCAAACCTCGGCCCACGTATTACGCAGTATACACTTCGTCCACCTGCTGGTGTTCGCGTTAATAAGCTCCTCGCTTATGACAAGAACCTCGCGATGGCACTCGCTGCGGATAAGATTCGTATTGAAGCACCGATTCCGCGTACGAACATGGTTGGCGTCGAGGTGCCAAATATTACGCCGGCTAGCGTTGGTCTCCATGAACTCCTCCGCTCGAACGAATGGCGCAAGATCGCGTCCGAAAAGCCACTTTCCTTTACGGTCGGTAAAGATATTGCTGGCCAGGTCGTCGTTGGCGATCTCGCAAAGATGCCGCACCTTCTCATCGCGGGTACTACCGGTTCTGGTAAGTCTGTCATGACGAACGTTTTGATTGATTCGTTGCTTTATCATAATTCGCCGAGCGACCTAAAGCTTATCATTGTCGATCCAAAGCAGGTCGAAATGGCGGCTTACGAAGATATTCCGCATTTGCTCGCTCCAATTATCACGAGCACCGACAAGGCGCTCAGTGCAATGAAATGGGCAGTTGGCGAAATGGAGAAGCGCTATTCTTTGATGAGCAAAGAGCGCGTCAAAAATATTGCCGACTATAACGCCAAGATGGCCGAACAGGGTGGCACCGTTGAAGTTCCTGACGAAGACGGCAATGTCCAGAAGCACGATAACGGCAAGATGCCATACATCGTCGTAGTCGTCGATGAGATGGCGGACCTTATGATGACTGCTGGCAAGGAGCTTGAGATGCTCATTGTTCGCATTGCGCAGAAGGGCCGTGCTGCCGGTATTCATCTCGTGCTCGCTACCCAGCGTCCAGAAGTTAAGGTTGTTACTGGTTTGATTAAAGCAAACATTCCAGGCCGTATTGCCTTCGCCGTGAACAACGGTGTCGACTCGCGCGTTATGCTTGATGCGATGGGCGCAGAAAAGCTCCTCGGCTCTGGTGATATGCTCTTCCTTACGACCGAAATGATGGGTAAGCCTCGCCGTGTTCAGGGCGCCTTTGTTAGCGATAAAGAAATCGGCAAGATTACCGACTTCCTCCGCCAGCAGGCTCCACCTCAGTACAATGACGAAGTTACTTCCCAAAGTGTTTCTGTTCCTGGTATGCCAGGCATGTCCGGCGGTAGCGGCGAAGGTGGCGACATTGAGCGCCAGGCCGCTGAGATTGCAATTCGCGCCGGTCGTCTCTCTACTTCGCTCTTGCAGCGCCAGCTCCATATCGGCTATGGCCGCGCAGCCTCGATTATTGATGAACTCGAAGCAAAGGGTGTGGTTGGCCCAGCTACTGGCGGCAACAAACCACGCGACGTCCTGATTAGCTCAATCGACGAATATCCAGGTTAATATGGAAAAATACATCATTCTTCACGGGAGCTTCAGCGTAGTAGATGGCAACTGGTTCCCATGGCTCCGCAAGCAGCTTGAAAGTAAAGGCAAAAACGTCATCGTCCCGCAGATGCCAATCGGTGTCGGCAAGCAAAACTTCGATAATTGGTCGGCCGAGTTCGACAAACTCAATATCGACGAAAATACGACCATCATCGCGCATAGTATCGGCCCAATCTTTGTCTGTAAATATTTAATTACAAATAAGATTAAGGTCAAAAAACTAATCTTCGTGTGTGGTTTCAATAATTATCTTGGCATTGACGCCGATTATGACGCCGTTAACGAGCCGATGTTCGTAGATAATCTCGAAGATATTAAGCAGTATTGTAGCGACATTGTTTGCTTCTACTCGGACGACGATCCATATGTTGCGTATGGTGCCGAAAAGGCGTTTGCTGATACGATTGCGAGCCAGCAGATTTGCCTCGAAGGCGCAGGCCATATAAACGCCGAGCGCGGCTATACTGAGTTCAAGGAAATATTGGAAGTATTGTAACTGTATCCCTTAGTCTTTAGCTTCGAAGGACTTACGGAGGCTGCTGCCGAGTACGAGACGGCGCTCGCCCGTGAAGACGGGCCGAGCGAACGTCGTGTCTGAGAAGGTAAAGAATAAGAGAATCTGTGCTATACTATCAATATGAAATTAAGTCAAACATTCGCAAAAACTACCAAGACTGCTCCTGGCGACGAAGTCAGTGAGAGCGCAAAACTTTTGATCCGTGCTGGCTATATCTTTAAGGAAATGGCTGGCGTCTATGACTATTTGCCGCTTGGTATGCGAACGCTTGATAATATTATGCAGGTTATTCGCGAAGAGATGAATGCGCTTGGCGGCCAAGAAGTCCGTATGACCGCACTCCAGCCACGCGATGCTTGGGAAAAGTCTGGTCGTTGGGATGATAAGGTCCTCGACGTTTGGTTTAAGACGAAGCTTAACGCTGGCGGCGAACTTGGTTTCGCAACCACGCACGAAGAAGCCTTTACGCGTATGCTCAAGACCTATATTTCTAGCTACAAGGACCTTCCGCTCTACGTCTACCAGTTCCAAACTAAGTTCCGCAACGAGCTTCGTGCCAAATCAGGCATTATGCGTACGCGCGAATTTATGATGAAGGACCTTTACAGCTTTAGCCGCACGAAAGAAGAGCATGACGCATTCTACGAGAAGGTCGCCGCAAGCTATACAAAGATCTTCAATCGTCTCGGTATCGGCAACGATACTTTCCGCACCTTTGCATCTGGCGGTAGTTTTAGTAAGTTTAGCGACGAATATCAGACGCTTTGCGAAGTTGGTGAGGATATTATCTATCTCGACCGCGAAAAGAATATCGCCGTCAATGAAGAAGTCTATACTGATGAAATCCTTAACGAGCTTGGCCTCGATAAGTCTAAGCTCGAACAGCATAAGGCTGCTGAAGTCGGTAATATCTTTACGCTAGGGTTCAAGTATTCCGAACCACTTGAACTCGAGTTTACAGACGAAGAGGGCAAGCGCCAGAAAGTCTTTATGGGTAGCTACGGCATCGGTCCTAGCCGCGTCATGGGCGTTATCGCAGAAAAGCTTAGCGATGAAAAAGGTCTCGTCTGGCCAGAAGAAATCGCACCGTATAAGTACTATCTCGTCGCGATTGGCGATAAGGCAAACGAAGTTGCCGAAGAACTATATAATAAAGCACCTGAACAAATTATCTTTGACGATCGCAAGAATGCGCGCAACGGCGAAAAATTTGCCGACGCGGACCTGCTCGGTATCCCGTATCGTGTCGTAATTAGCGATAAAACTTTGGCCGAAGATAAGGTCGAAATCAAAAAACGCACAAAATCTGATACAAAACTCTTGCCATTAACGGAATTTATTGTTAAACTAGGGCAGAAGTAACAGTAAAATTCCTATTTTTCCCGGATTTAGAGGAGGATATCATTTTATGGCAAATACAGTTAGCATTACTGCCGAGGGCCGCAAAGAACTCGAAGCTGAGTTGAAGGCACTTAAGGCTCGCCGTCCTGAAATTGCAGATAAAATCGCACTCGCTCGCTCCTATGGCGATCTTAGTGAGAACGAAGATTATTCTGCCGCTCGTGGCGAACAGAAGGTAGTCGAAGGCCGTATTCTTGAAATCGAAGATATCTTACTCCATGCCAAGATTATTAAGTCTGGCAAAAGGGAAAAAGTAGCCCTTGGCTCTACTGTCACGCTTAAGTCTGATGGTAAAGCAACATCTTATACGCTCGTCGGTGCCGTCGAAGCTAATCCACTTGAAGGCAAGATTAGCAACGAATCGCCGATTGGCAAAGCAATATTTGGTAAAAAAGTTGGTGAGGAAGTAACCCTTCCTAATGGAAAGAAATTCAAAATTTCTGAAATTAAATAACCAAAGCAAAAATTAACAAACCAAATACGCTGATTAATCCAAGGAGTAATTGGCGTATTTTTATGTCAAAAAAGAGGTGAAAAATATGACAACAAGAACAAAAGAGGATCGCAGACGCGTATCGCGTCGCACCCTCCACTATTTCTGGGAAGCTGCAAAGAAATACAAGCTTCTCGCAATTGGCACCTTACTATCCACGCCGATTGTCATCGTTATTCGTACCGCACTTCAGCCGCTCATCTTTGCCGATATGATCGGTAAGATTTCTAGCGGCATTCCGAACGACCAGATTCTTCCGACGCTCTTGCCGAGCGCAATCTTGCTAATCGCCTGCCAAATTATTGGCTCGGTCGTGCTTGGTTGGCTCCGCATTCGTTGGCTCTGGATTTTCGAGTTGAAGAGCATGTATGAGCTCGCGACGAAATGTTTCAATACGGTTAGTGCGCAGTCGATGCAATTCCATAGCGACCGCTTCTCCGGCTCGCTCGTTTCACAGACGAATAAGTTTATCGGAGCGTTCGAGAGATTCTATGATCTTTTGGTTTTCGATATTCTCTATCTCGTCATTATGGTCATTTCGACTCTCTGTGTCTTGCTTGCGCGCGCTCCGCTCTTTGCGCTCGGTCTCGGAATTTTCATCGCGTTCTATATTCTCTGCGTTTCCGTGACTTTCAAAAAGATTTCACATTTGAGCCGCGAATGGGCAGAGGCCGACAACAAGCAGACCGGCCAGCTCGCTGATTCGATTTCGAACATTCTTTCAGTCAAATCCTACGGCCGCGAGGCACATGAGCGTCATCGTTACGCAAACTTCACGCGCGCTACGATGAACGCGGGCTTCGCGCAGATGCGCGGCCAGACGCGCCGCGATATGGGCTTCAACGTCGTAAACACCGGCATTATCGCCATTATTACGATATTTCTCGTTATTGGCCGGCCGGCCTTCGGTCTCGAAGTTTCCACGCTCATTCTTATCGTGAACTACTCGCTACAGATCATCAATGAGCTCTGGAATATCAACAACATCTTCAAGGGCATCAACCGTGTCTTTGGCGATGCTTACGAGATGACCGAGATTCTAGACATGAAAGACGAAGTCGTTGATCTTCCTGGCGCAAAAACGCTCGCGATTAAGCGCGGCGAGATTAGCTTCGAAGACATTTCCTTCAAGCACCATGACGCAAAAGAATCGATTTTTACGAACTTCAACCTGGATATTAAACCAGGCGAACGCATCGGTCTCGTCGGTATTTCCGGCTCGGGTAAAACTACTCTGACGAAACTGTTACTTCGCTTCGCTGACGTCGACGATGGACAAATCACTATTGATGGCCAGAACATTAAAAACGTTCAGCAAGTATCGCTCAGAGAGAATATTGCCTATGTGCCACAGGAGACTTCGCTCTTCCATCGCACGATTGCCGAAAACATTGCTTACGCAAAGCCGGAAGCAACGCAGGCTGAAATCGAACGCGCGGCAAAACTTGCTAATGCGCACGAATTCATCGAGCAGTTGCCGAAGGGCTATGAAACGCTCGTTGGTGAGCGTGGTATCAAGCTTTCTGGTGGTCAGCGCCAGCGCATTGCAATTGCGCGCGCAATCTTGAAAGATGCACCGATTCTCGTGCTCGATGAAGCAACTTCTGCGCTCGACTCCGAGTCTGAGGCGCTTATCCAGGATGCGCTCGTAAAACTCATGAAGGGTCGCACTAGTATCGTGGTCGCGCACCGTCTTTCGACAATCGCAAGCCTCGACCGCATTGTTGTGCTCGATGGCGGCAAGATTGTCGAGCAGGGCACACATGCGCAACTGCTCAAAAAAGGTGGCGAATATAGCCATCTCTGGTCTCGCCAATCGGGAGCCTTCCTCGATGGCGACTAAACATAAACGGCGGACTTACGGGTCCGCTGTTTTTATGGTATAATAACAGATATGGCTACTCTAAAAGATTTTCGCGATGAAAGAATTCGCAAACTCAATGAACTAAAAGAAGCTGGTATCGATCCATATCCAGCCCACTGTAATCGCGACACCAAGATTGGTGATATTTTGGAGCACTACGATGATTTTGCCGACAAAGACGTCTGCGTTGCTGGCCGCATTGCGAGTATCCGCAGCTTCGGCAAGCTTGCTTTTGTCGTCGTCGAAGACGACTCCGGCAAGGTTCAGATTTTCTTGAAAGATGACGCCGCTAAATTCACGAAGAAGCTCGATACTGGTGACTTCCTCGAAGCCGCCGGCAAGGTCGGTAAGACCAATACCGGTGAGATTTCTGTTTTCTGCGACATGCCACGCATTCTTACGAAGGCTCTCCGCCCACTTCCTGGTCGTGATGGCTTCACGAACAAGGAGGAGCGTCTCCGCCGTCGCTATGTCGATATGGCAGTCAACCCAGAGGTTCGCGAGCGCTTCATTCGCCGCGCAAAGTTCTGGACCGCAACGCGCCAGTTCTTAAACGACCACGGTTTTGTTGAAATTAATATTCCAGTTCTCGAGCATACGACTGGTGGTGCCGACGCAAACCCATTCGTCACGCATATGGATGCGCTTGACCAGGACTTCTATCTTCGCATTTCACACGAATTGCCACTCAAGCGCTTGATTGGTGGTGGCTATGAGCGCGTTTATGATATTGGCCCACGCTTCCGCAATGAAGGTATGGATGAGGAGCATTTGCCAGAACACATCGCAATGGAATCCTATGCCGCTTACCAGGATTACGAAGAGGGCATGGATCTCTACGAAGAAATGATTAAGTATGTCTGTAAGGAAACTTGGGGCACGCTCCAGTTTGAGCATGATGGCATGAAGGTTGATCTCGACTGCAAATGGCCACGCATTAGCTACGCAGACATTTTGAAAGAGAAATTTGACGTTGATGTTTTCAATCCTGACCTCGACAAGATTAAAGGTATTCTGAAGCAGAACGGCGTGAAATATGACGACTCGATGGGCGCTGGCCGCTTGCTCGATTATCTTTGGAAGATTATTCGCAAAGAGAGTGCTGGTCCGTTCTGGCTCATTCATGAACCAGTAGAATTGTCGCCACTTGCTAAGAAGCATGAGGCTGACCCACGCGTGACTGAGCGCTTCCATCCAGTGATTTTCGGCACCGAGATGGGTAACGGCTATTCTGAGTTGAACGACCCGCTCGACCAGCTCGAACGCTTCCAGAAGCAGCAGGCAATGCGCGATGCTGGCGACGCTGAAGCACAGATGCTCGATATGGACTTCGTTGAGATGCTCGAATACGGTATGCCACCAACCTGTGGCTGGGGCAACTCTGAGCGCAACTTCTGGCTCTTTGAAGGCGTCTCTGCTCGCGAAGGTGTACCATTCCCACCAATGCGCCGCGAAGAAAACTAGAACAGATTTTAGAAAAAGTGCCAAAAATAATGAACTTATGCTTTGGCGCTTTTTTGTTTCACGCTAAACTCTGGGCATGAAATATGTAAAAACAGACATCAGCCATCCATTTTTAAAAATACTCGAATGCTGCGGCGAGAATTCCGAAGTAAACCACCCGGTCGAGGAATTATATTATTTAGGAAAATTGCCAGATCCGCGGCCGCCGGTTGTCGCGATTGTTGGCGCACGTCGATGTACGAAATATGGCGAAGAAATGGCGTACCGCGCGGCATATGATCTCGCCAAGAAGGGCATCGTGATTGTGAGCGGTTTGGCTTACGGCATTGATGCATGTGCTCATCGCGGCTGCCTCGACGCGGGCGGTACGACCGTGGCGGTGCTTGGCACGCCGATCGATAAAATCTATCCTTGCGGTAACGCCGGCCTCGCAAAGCGCATCCTCGAGCATGGAGCGATTATCTCTGAATATGCGCCAGGATTTATGACGAAAGCCTATTGTTTTCAGGAACGTAATCGTATCGTTTCTGGCCTCGCGGATTTCCTGCTTGTCATCGAAGCATCACGTCAGTCTGGCACGAAGGGCACTTTTGACGTCGCCTGCAAACAGGGCAAGGAGGTATTCGTGCTGCCGGGCGACACGACGCGGCCAATGTCGGCCGGTTCGAATGAGATGCTACGCGCTGGCGCCCACCCCTTTCTCGATGCTTCAGATATTCTGATTCGCTATGGCGACAATCCGCAGACACCGCTTGGGCCGGATCTGAGTGTTTTGAATGGCTTAGAGCGCAAAGTCTACGCCGCCATTAAAGCTGGCTATGATTCAGCCGATGATATTATCAAGGCGTTGGATATTTCAGCCGTAGACTTTAATATCGCCGTTACGACTTTAGAGCTATACGACCTCATTACGCTCCAAGGCGACAATTGGGCTATCAAATAACGCTTATGGTATAATATAGGTATGTCAAACAAGGTGATGGTTGTTGGTACTGGCAATGTGGGCATGAGCTACGCTTTTGCGCTGCTACACCAGCGTACGAACGTAAACGAACTTATATTAGTAGATATTAATACTGAGGATGCCGAGGGCGAAGCGACTGATATGCGCGACGCTTTGGCGGTTTCGCCGAGCTACCTCAAGATCAAGGCCGGCTCTTATGCGGAAGCAGGCGATTGCGACATGGTCGTGATTACGGCTGGCGTGCCGCAGAAACCGGGCGAAACCCGCATGGATTTGCTCAAGAAAAATGCCGCCATTTTCAAAGATATGATCGGTCAGATTATGGATGCTGGCTTCGATGGTATTTTCCTTGTTGTCAGTAATCCGATGGATGTTTTAACTTATCTTACTTGGCAGTATTCTGGCTTGCCAGCAGAACGTGTGATTGGCTCTGGCACCGTGCTTGATACTGCGCGCTTGCGCCATCGCCTCAGCCAGCGCCTCCACGTCCATCCAAAGAACGTTCACGCCTATCAAGTTGGCGAACATGGCGATACTGAGCTTACGCTCTGGAGCTGCGCCTATGTTGGCTGCCAGCCGGTGATGGACTTGATTGCTCAGGACGAGCGCAATGAGATTGAAGATTTTGTCCGCAAAGAAGCCTACTCAATCATCGAGAAAAAGGGTGCTACCTATTATGGTATCGGCAGCTGTATGGCTTCGATTACGAACTGCATTCTTAACGACGAGAACCGCATTCTACCGATTAGCAACTATGACGAATTGAGCGATACGTATAACGGCTATCCGGCCGTGCTTGGCCGCAACGGCGTCGTGCGTCGCTTGAGTTTCCAGATTTCGCCAGAAGAGCAGGTTAAGCTCAATAGCAGCATTCGCACGCTCCAGGAAGCAATCAAAAATATCTCCGCAGACTAGGTATTGACAAAATCAGAAAAGTGTGCTAATATATAATCATATACATTACTTCAAAGATGGCCGTCCTACATGGATGGCTATTTTTGTGTTTCATGGTATAATATGGCAATGGAATTATTTATATATATTGTGGGCTCGCTTATTTTGGCGGAGACCACCGCTCTCACCGTGAGAGCATTCAAAGCAACGCCTAGCCGCGCCAAGAACGCGCGCCGCAAGGTGTTTATCGATACGTCAACTTTAATGGACGGTCGTATTTTGTCGGTCGCGAAAGCTGGCTTCATGGGCGACGAGTTGCTCATTCCGCGCAGTGTAATCCGCGAATTGCAATTGCTTGCTGACGGTCCGGACAGTGAAAAGCGTGCTCGTGCTCGCTTTGGTCTCGATATTGTGAATGAGCTCGAGCGCGTGGAGCTTGCGAGCGTTGAAATTTATCAGGACGAAGGTGAACGCGTCAAGGTCGACGAGCGTCTTTTGGAGCTCGCTAAAGAGCATCGCGGTATCATTCTTACCAACGATTTCAATCTCGCGAAGGTTGCCGCTACGGAACATATTGATGCGATTAATATCAATGATCTTGCCCAGGGCTTGCGTAGTGAATACCTTCCTGGCGACAAACTCAGTGTGAAGATTATTTCTGCTGGCGCTAACCCACACCAGGGTGTCGCGCACTTGCCGGACGGCACGATGGTCGTCGTCGACGACGCGGAACAATTTGTCGGTAAGAATCAGCTCGTCGAAATCGAATTTGTCCGTTACCTCCAGACTGCTGCTGGCAAGATGATGTTTGCAAAACTTGCTTCCAACAAAACTCCAAAAGGCCGCAGCCGCAATAACCAAAAACAGCGTCGCCAAAGAAAAAGCACCTCCTCAAAGTAGGGGGCGCTTTTTTGTTGAACTTTATTCTTCGGCCTTTGGCGCAGACCAGCTGTTGGTTGCGGTGTAGCCGGCAGAGTCTTTCACGGTCACCGAGATACTCTTTGGCTCTTCGGCAGAGGTGTAAGTGACGGTGCCGCCGCTTGCCGTAAGCTCACCGTTCTTCACGTTCTTGCCATTGATACTAATCGAATAGTTCTGAAGTGAATAGCGGCCATTGCTTGCGATGAAGGTGACGGTCCAGTTGCCGTCGCCGCCAGATGGTGCATTAACAGTGACGCCCGGTTTCTTATCAGAACACTGGTGGACATCATCTTCGTTCTCCGTGTCATATTCGCCCGAGTAGTAGATTTCCTTTTCGGTCATCGGATCGATCATCTTGGAGACGGTTGCTTCGACACGAGTTTCGGCTGGGGTACAGTCGGTTGCTTTCTTCTTAGAGATAGAGTCGAAGGTCATCTTTTCTTCAGAAATACCAGACGAAGTCTTCTTGTTGTACCAGCTTGGCCAGATATCGTTGTGGCCATTGACGGACATGTGCTGCATGCCAGCTGGTTCCTTAATCTTGTCGCCAGACTTCCACTTGCCATCCTTGCCGTAAACATCGGTGTGGACTGCTTCAATATATTTCTCGGAAATCTTAAATGCGACATAGTGGTTACCGCTCGAAATCACGCGACCGTCGTGGTTACCGTTCCAAATGGCGGTTGCGAGTACTGGCGAGTAGGAAACAATCCAGGAGTCCTTTGCGGAGCCGGCACCGTTTTCGGTCGTACCAGTCTTCGCGGCGAACCAAACCTTGTTGCTATAGAAGCCTGGGTAGGTCGCGAGGCTGCCGAACGTAAAGCGGCGGGAAGCTGGGTCGGCGAGGATGCTTGTGGTCATGTAAGCGACCTGTTCATCGACGACGCGATCGCCTTCGCTATCGGTCCACGCCTCAATCACGTCACCGGTCGAGTTCTTGACTTCGAGGACGTAAGCAATGTCTTTGTAAACGCCACCGCGCGCAATCGAGGCGTAGGCGTTAGCGTGCTCGACTGGGCGTACGGCGCAACCGCCACCGATTGCCATCGAAAGACCGGCTTGCTCGCCGTTGGCGCAGTAGGAAACGTCGCCAAGGCGGTGAGCAATCTCAAGGCTTTGATCGATTGTATTAATCTTCAAAGCTTTCACGGCTGGAATGTTAAGAGAACCAGCGAGTGCCTGGCGAATTGTCGTGTTGCCGTAGAACTTACCAGAAGCGTTGCGCAAGCGACATTTGCCGCGGGTGCCGTTACAGTAAATCTTATCGATGTTTTCATCTTTCAAGACTGTACCTGGGCCGTAGTTAACACCTTCGCGCTGCATGAAGAGCGGTGTGTAGTCGAGAATCGGCTTAATCGAGGACGCCGGCTCAAGTAACGATGTTGCGGCGTTCACCTGGCCGAAGCCTGGCTTGTTCCAACCGGAGCTACCGACCATTGCAATTACCTGGCTAGTTTCGACGTCGACCGAAACGAGCGTTGCGTTATCGGAATTGTTCTTGTAGGAAATTGCCATACCGGCCGCAATTGCATCTTCGGCAATCTTTTGTGCGCGATAATCGAGCGTGGTCGTAATCGTGAAGCCGCCCTCGCGCATTGTCTTGATACCGTATTTTGCCTCGAGCTGATTCTTAACTTCGAGCACGAACCATGGCGCAAGCATATTGTCATACTGGTTGGTTTCAGGTTTAATCTTGGCGAGAATATCAACTGCCTTTGCTTCGTCAGCCTGTTCCTGGGTAATATAATTCATCTCGACCATTGCGTTAAGCACCTTGTGCTGGCGCTTAATCAAGCGTTCGTGGCCGGCCGTATTATATGGGTTAAGCAAAGCTGGGTTGTTCGGCACGGCAGCGAGCAAGGCAGACTCGGCAATGTCGAGATCCTTGGCACTCTTGCCAAAGTAAGTGCGGGCAGCAGATTCGACGCCGTTGCGGCGACCGCCGTATGGCGACTCGTTGAGGTAGAGCGTAATAATTTGCTCCTTGTCATACATCTTTTCGACCTCAATCGAGAGAATTGCTTCCTTAATCTTGCGTGGAATACCGCCAATACCGCGGTCCTTTGCTTCATCGGAGAAATAAACCTGCTTGATGAGCTGCTGAGTCAAAGTCGAACCACCCTGGACCTGTTGGCCAGAAAGGGTATAGAAAGCCGCGCGGATAAGAGCGCCAAAGTCGACGCCGATATGGTTATAGAAGTTCTTATCCTCAATTGCGACCGTTGCTTGGCGCATGTAGGTCGAGATATCGTTGCCATCAACGACGAGGCGGTAATCGCCATCGCCCTTATCTTCCCAAAGCACGGTACCGTTACGGTCGAGATAGGTATTAACAGTATCCTGGACGCGGCTCGCGAGCTCTTCTGGGTCAATTTCTGCAAGATCCTTCTTGTAGTAAAGGAAGAGACCGCCGATGCCGATAATAACCAACAAAATGAAGGCGACGACAATCTTTAATAGGCGGATTTGGTTGTCCTTGGAGAACCACCACCTAAAGAAGCGGTCCGGGCGAAGGCGCGCGAAAAAGCGCAGCACCGGATTCTTCGGTAAAGTTGCTAATTCCTCAGCTTTGCGGCGAGCGCGCTGATCTTCTTTAACGCGACGCTTGTAAGCGAGGTTTGAATATAATTTCATGCCACTCTGCAGAACGTTTTTGCTGCGGCTGCGGCCGGCGTTAGAGGTGTTTTTCTGAGCCTCTTTGTCAGCTTTTTTCGCATTCTTGTTCTTGATGATGGCCTTTTTGATACTCGCAGTTTTCTTAACCATACTCATATTATTATACACTATGAAACTTAAAATGCCGGCCAAAATACTCATGTTTTTTATCGTCGAATAGCGCCGATAGCTATATATTCAGTAAGAGAAGCTCGCGCAGGCCACGGGCCGAGCGTGAGGAGTGGCCGCCCGTAACGACGGGCCGGCCAGACGACGTTCTTCTCTGTGAATATATAGCGGACGGGGCTATTCAATGGTATAATATATGATTATGAGCCATTATGATCCATTAAAAATCGAAGAAAAATGGCAGAAGCGCTGGGAAGAAGAGAAGCCTTTTGCCGCCAAAGACAACGATAATCGGCCGAAGATGTATCTCGCCGAAATGTTCCCATACCCATCTGGTGCCGGCCTTCATGTCGGCCATGTCCGCAACTTCTCAATCGTTGACTGTCTTGCCCGTTTCTATACGCAGCAGGAGATGAACGTTCTTCGTCCATTCGGTTATGATACTTTCGGTCTTCCAGCCGAGAACTATGCCATCAAGACTGGCATTGCTCCGCAGGATGTGACCAAAACCAACATCGACAACTTCCGCAAGCAGGCTAAGCGCCTCGGCTATGCGATTGACTGGGACCGCGAGATTAATACGTCGGATCCTGCATATTATAAATGGACTCAATGGTGCTTCCTTCAGCTCTTCAAGAAGGGACTTGCTTATCAGGCGGAAAACTATCAGTGGTGGTGTCCAGTAGATCAGACCGTGCTCGCGAATGAGCAGGTTGAGAATGGCTGCTGCTGGCGCTGTGGCCACGAAGTCGAAAAGAAAAAGATGAAGCAGTGGTTCTTCAAGATTACTGCCTATGCTGACGAATTGCTCGATGAAATCGATTCGCTCGACTGGCCAGACAAAATCAAGACCATGCAGAAAAACTGGATTGGCCGCAGCGAAGGTGCTGAAATTGATTTTGAAATTAAGGACCACAAGGAAACTGTCCGCGTCTTTACGACTCGCCCAGACACTCTCTTTGGCGCAACCTTCCTCGTACTTGCCCCAGAGCATCCACTCATTACGAAAATTACGACCGAAGACGCTCGCAAGGCAATGACTCAGTATTGCAAGGATGCAATTAAGAAATCTGAAATCGAACGTCAGGAAAACAAAGAAAAGACCGGTGTCTTTACGGGTGCTTATGCAATCAACCCGGCTACTGGCAAAGAAATCCCAATTTGGGTTGCTGACTATGTTTTGAGCGGCTACGGTACTGGTGCAATCATGGCAGTACCTGCTCATGACGATCGCGACTACGACTTTGCCGAAAAGTTCGACCTTCCAATTGTGAAGGTCATAGAAAAACCAGAAGATATCGAAGACGATTCGAAGTGCTATCACGGCGAAGGTACGATTATCAACTCTGGCGCCTTTAATGGCATCGAAACCGCCGAGGCTCGTGATGGCATTACTGATTGGCTCGAAAAGCAGGGCATTGGTCACAAGAAAGTTACCTACCGCATGCGCGATTGGTTGATTTCGCGCCAGCGCTATTGGGGTTGCCCAATTCCAATCGCTTATGACAAGAATGGTAAGCCGCACGCAATTCCAGAAGATCAACTTCCAGTCTTGCTTCCAAAGATTGATGATTATAAGCCGGACTCCTCCGGTCGCAGCGCGCTTGCGAAGTGTGATGAATTCTTGAAAGTTACGATTGATGGCGAGGAAATGACTCGCGAGACCGATACGCTCGACGGCTATGCCTGCTCGAGCTGGTATCTCTGGCGCTATACCGATCCGCATAACGATAAAGAGGCCTGGAGCAAAGAAAAGGTTAATTACTGGGCGCCAACCGATGTCTATTGTGGTGGCGACCACGCCGTTGCGCACTTGCTCTATGTCCGCTTCTGGTGCAAGTTCTTCGCTGACGAGGGTTACCTCGACTTCCGCGAACCGGTCAAGAAATTGCTCTATAACGGGTACATTAACGCGCCGGATGGCAAGAAGATGAGTAAGTCCAAGGGCAACGTGATTGATCCGCTCGACGTGATTAATTCTGGCTATGGTGCTGATACGCTCCGTACGTACGAGCTCTTCATTGGCCCATACAACCAGGATGCTGCTTGGAGTACCGAGGCAATTGGCGGTGTTTATCGCTTCCTCAATCGCTGCTGGTCGCTCGTCTTTGACAAGGAGATGATTACTGAGTCCAAGACTGTCTCATTACGCCACAAGACCATCAAGAAAGTTACTGAAGATATTTACCGCGCCAACTTCAATACGGCTGTCGCTGCAATGATGGAGTTCGTTAATGAGCTCTACAAGACTGGCGCCGCCAAAGACGATGTCGTTGCGCTCGCAAAGTTGATTAAGCCATTCGCGCCGCATCTCGCTTGCGAAATGCTCGAGAAGCTCGGCTCCGACGATGTCTGGCCAAAGTGGGATGACGCTTTGCTCGTTGAAGATAGCGTTGAGATGATTGTTCAGGTTAATGGTAAGCTCCGCGCTCGCATTCAGATTCCGGCAGAAGATGCTGCTGACAAGGCGAAGCTCGAAGAATACGCTAAGGCCGACGCAAAGATTGCATCGATGATTGCCGACAAAGAAATCATCAAGACAATCGTCGTGCCGCAGGGTAAACTCGTCAACATTGTCGTAAAGTAACAAAAAAATCCGCCTCTTAAGGCGGATTTTTGATGGTCTATTTTGTCGACTTCTTAATTAGCTTTGCGTGTAGGACGACGCGTTCATTTTTGCTATAGCAAGTCGAAAGCGTGAGGATGCGATCTGTGCCGGAAACGCTGGTTTGGAAATCGTGCGCACTGCGGTTTTTGAGCATGTCCGCGAAAGATTTGAACGAATCGTCGCTCGAGAAGTCGGTTTGGATGTAGTCATTTTTTGTTGGAATCTTATAGACGCTAAAGACCTGCCAGAGCGCATTTTC
>JAFYZJ010000033.1 GCA_017548735.1 Candidatus Saccharimonadota bacterium
GCTCTTTTTTGCGGCCATAATTAAATGTGTTTATAGCGATTAGTTAAGTAGATCCAGAAGAGACGCACAAGGATAGCGTTGCCGCCGGCCGTAATGCGATACTTTTTGTCATTTTTGAGATAATCAAAAATATCTGGATGCTCACGCTGGACGAGCTTAAACAAATCCTTCACTTGTCTAGTCATATCCTCTTCATTCGCGAGCACAACGATGTCGAAGTGGTCAACAACATAGCCGGCAATCTGGCGTGCCAAATATTTGCGCACATTCGGATGGAGTTTTTCTTTAACCTTTTCGTAGTAGGCAAGATGGCGATCGAGAATCAGGCGATGGTTGCCGAGATTGCGGCGCATCTTTTCTGGGCTCGTGCTCTGCCCCGCCAACGCCGTGCGATACATGTAGATATTCAAATCATAATAAATGCAGGTCTTAATATATGGCGTCGGATAGAACATGTACTCGGAATCCGTATAGAAGCCATTGTCGAGCTTCACGTGCTTCTTCATAATGTCGGTACGATAAATCGTGTGATGCATGCGAAGCGGCGTGCTGTAATCGTATTCGAAAGTATTGAAGTCAAACACCTCGCCAACTGGCATATTATTGATCTTGCAGGTATCGAGCGCTTGCTTGCGACGATTGTGATAAGGCGTGTAGTTTGCAAATACCGCATCAACATCAACAGTCTTGAGCTTTTCAACGAGCGTGGCAAAATCTTCAGTATTTACCCAGTCATCACCATCAACCATGCGGAAATATTTACCAGTCGCATAGCTGACACCGGTATTTACAGTCGAGCCTGGGCCAGTATTAACCTGGCGAATGAGCTTAATTGAATTTGGATATTTTTTTACGTATTTTTCGACGCGCTGCGGAGTATCATCCTTGGAGCCATCATCGACAACGAGCACTTCAATGTCGTTAATGAAGCGCTCATCGCAAAAAGATTTCAAACAATCGTCAATCATCTCGCCCAAGTTGTAGGCGGCAACTGAAATTGAAAGAATCTTTTGCGTTTTGGTGGCCATTTATTTCTCCGAACGATAATCAAAGCGAATGAAGATTACGACAGCAGCAATAATAAACATACCAAAGGCAGCAACGAGAATCGAGACGAGACGAGTTTTCATCGTGACAGTTGGCTGAGCAGAGAGAGCTTCTTCGAGAATGGTCGTGCGGTAATTGTAGGAATCATCGAAGGCGGAAGCAATCACGTTGCTGGAGTTGATAATAACCGTATTAGCAAAACTCTTGGCCTTTTCGGCGTCGGCGCTAGTAACCGTAACTTCGAAAATACCACGCGGGGATTCTTTCACTTCATAGGCTGGAACGTCTTCGAGTTTTACGGTTTCGTCAACGTTTGCAAGAAGTTTTGCACTAGAGAAAAGCTCAATCAACTGGGAATATGGCGAAGTTGCTGCACCGTTGTCGACGTGCGAGTTATAAACGGAAAACTTAGCGGTTGCGGTGTACTGAACCTTGCGTGTGAAGGCATATGCTGAGCCAATGCCGGCACCAATCACAAAGAAAATTGCCAAGAAAATCCAAGCCTTCCTGAGTTCTTTGAGATAGTTTCTAAAGGTAAATTTTGTCTTTGCCATACTACTCCTTTACATGATTTAAGTAATTAATCGTATCGCGCATCGCGTCGTCAATCGTTAATTCGGTGCTCCACCCCAATTCCCGCTTTGCCTTGTCGGCGTTTGCCCAAATCTCTGGCAAATCGCCAGCGCGGCGACCAACAACCTTGTATGGAAGTTTTTCGCCACTCGCCTTTTCGAAGGCGGCAATCATTTCGAGAACCGAGCTTGGCTTACCGGTACCGAGATTATAGATGCTAACACCGTCTTTAATATGCTCGATTGCGGCGACGTGCCCCTTTGCGAGATCAACGACGTGAATGTAATCACGACGAGCCGTACCATCTTCAGTATCGTAGTCGTCACCATAAACGCTGAGCTCAGGAATCTTGCCCTGCGCCACGCGCATGATAATTGGCATGAGATTGTTTGGAATACCGTTTGGGTCCTCACCAATCAAGCCGGACTCGTGTGCACCGATTGGGTTGAAGTAGCGCAAGATTGTCGCCTTGAAGGATGGATCGGAAACAACATAATCTTTGATGATTTCTTCAATAAAGAATTTAGTGCGGCCATATGGGTTGGAAATCTGACCACCAGTCGACATCGTTTCGATGCACTCTGGCGTATCCTGGATACCATAAACGGTCGCCGAGGAAGAAAAAACCATCTCTTTGACGCCGTGCTTTTTCATCACTTCCATGAGATTAACGGTGCCGGTAATGTTGTTGTAGTAGTACCAGAGCGGTTTTTCGACCGACTCAGCAACAGCTTTGAGGCCAGCAAAGTGAATTACGGTATCATAATGACCTTCGGCAAAAATCTTATCAAGCGCATCCTTGTCGAGAATGTCGGCTTCATAAAACTTCGGGCGAACGCCGGTAATCTTTTCGATTTGATCTAGAACAGTAACTTTACTATTAAAAAGATTATCAAGAAGCTCAACTTCGTAGCCATTTTTAATCAATTCAATAGCAGTGTGTGAACCAATATAACCGGTTCCACCAGTAGCTAATATTTTCTTCATATATCTATTATATCATCTGTTAGCAATTACTTGCCATGGGAGAAGCCGTTGCCAACGACGACGATGAAGTCCGCCTCGGTGTTTTTGAGGCTTTCCGGAATTTCCGTGACAATATCCACCTTGAAGAGCTTCTTGAGCGCTTCAGCGGTCTGGGTGAGCTTGGAGTTCTTCTGGAAGACACGGACGCCATCGAAGCCAGCCTGATCGCTCGGAGCATTGCCAGTAGATTTTACGATGTAGCCTCTATTCTCGAGTTCGGTCTTCTCTTTTGAAGCAATGCCGTAAGCGGAGGTGCCGTTAAGAACCGTGATTTGAGCGTTTTCGGCGGTAAAGGCTTCGGCGCTGAACTTGCGCTTGATGTAGGCGCGAATACTGTTATAGTTGCCCACACCAGCACTTGGGAAGACATAGGAAATCTTGTTGATCATACCGGTCGTCATAAGTGGAGCCGGCTTGTCATCGGTTGAATAGAGCGAGATATTCTCAAGCTTCGCAATATTCATCGTGTTTGCGAGCTTGAGTAAAGTCTTGAGCTCATTATCCTTAAAGTCAGTGCGAAGGTTGTCGCCAACCGCATCCTTAATCTTCATTACGGCAACGATATCAGAGGTAATGTTCTTCTTTTTAGCAGTAGAAACGATTGCTTCGAGGATGCGCTGCTGGAAATATTCACGGCTAAAGTTACCGCTAGCGGCGCCATAGCCACCGTGCGCGGTGCGAACACGAGCTACACCGAGCGCTTCCCAACCACCGAGGTGGACAACTTCGCCATTTGGATACTGAATGCCATATTTGCCATTCTTCCAGTTGTCGGCGAGACCCTTAGGGCTAGAAGTCTTAATGACGGTTTCGTCGCCATCCCAAGTCTGGTCACCATAAGTAAAGACAACGTCGACGCCGCCAATTGCATCAACGATTCTCGTCACAGCACCCCAGTTAGCGTGGACGCGATAATGAACCTTGAGACCTAATACATCTTCAAAGACAGCAGCGAGCTTGCGTGCGCCCTCGGCTTCGCCTTTGCGCTTGTCCTCGGCGCTGCCCTTCGCATATTTACTATATTCACAGAAATATACCTCGTTGAGCTTGCCGGTCGCAGTACAAGTCTTCACGGCCTTTAGGTCGCGTGGAAGGTTAACCGCCTTTGCGTCGCCGGTTTCCTGATTAACACTAAGAAGCATCATGGAGTCAGTGAGCCAACCGCCATCATATTGTGGATCGTCCATGCTGAAGCCCTCAGTGCCGAAGATAAGGATATTTGTGCGACCATTCTCATCTTTCTGGAGTGGCGTATCTGGATCAGAGAACAAGAAGCCAAGCAAGCTACCACCATCGGTAACCTTGGCAAAGAAATCGTTAAAGTAGCAATAAGCGCAGACGCCGCCAGCGAGAATCAATAATATAATTACTAAAATTACGCGCTTTAAAACTTTGTGCTTTTTCTTGGACTTCTTATTTTTCTTCTTCCAGCCCTTTTTGCGCTCTTTTTCTGGTACTTCTACGAGATCGGTTGGGTTAATATCTTTTACTTCGTCAAAAAACTCCTTCACTGCCTGTTCCTGTGTCCTTTTTACTTCTTTTTTAGCTGGTTCAAACTTACGGCTCTCCTGAACGCGCGCCTTGAGCTCCCTTTTCTTGAGAGGGGCTTCAAGAGTTTTGCGCTTAACAGGGACTTTTACGCCATTATCTTTGCGTTTTAAACCATCAATTGAAGTATTGCTCATCTTATTATTTTACCATTTTTGAGTTTTACATTAAACACTACTACTTTTCCACACTTTTTAACAATACAATGAAATATTATTGTGTTTTGCCAACCGAACATGTTCGGTTTAACAGGGGTGGAGCAATTCCCGAACACCCAAAAAAGACCTCTTTCGAGGCCTTTTTGTAGTGGAAAACTTTTACTCTTCCGCGATATCTTTCTTCACGATGTGGAGGCGGCGTTCGCGACCTTCGCCCTGACTAAAGGTTTCAATGTCTGAGTAGTCCTGTGCAAAGCGGTGGACAACACGGCGATCAGCGGCGTTGAGGTCGAGAATCTTTTCCTTGCCAGTGCGGCGGACTTCCTGGACCCACTGCTCTGCTTGGCGCTCAATCTTATCAGCGCGCTGGCGCTTGTAATCGGCGATATCGATGTTGACGCGGGTAACCTCGGCATTGCGCGCAATCAAGGTCATCATAACGACATGCTGGAGCGCGCGAAGGTTGTTGGCGTTCTTGCCGATGAGAAGCGAGTTCATGCTAGTCGATGGGATCGAGAGCTGAATCACGTCATCTTCAATCGTCGAGTAGACAGCCACGTTAATACCAAAGAAGGAAAGCAAGTCCTCGAGGTACTTCGTCGCAAAACGAATTGATTCATCTGTATTCATATAGGTTATCTCCTTTTCTTTTTATTAGAAGCAGAGATGCGCGTGATATGTAGTTTTTCCTCTTGTTTGTTTTTGCTAGACGCGTAGTGCGTAGACTTTTTCTCCGTAGTTTTATCTTCTACGACGACAGCCTCTTGAGCGTCTTTGAGTTCTTTCAAAATCTTTTTATCCGCAGCGGCCTCCATCTCGGTATAATTGCGGTTTAAAATAATCTTCTGAATAACGACAGTAATCATGTTATTGAGGAGGTAGTAGAAGACGAGAGCGCCTGGAAGGCTAATCATGATGAGGAGCATCATGAATGGCATCATGAGCGTCATCTGGCCTTGAGCAGCAGCGTTGATATCCTCTTGGCTGGCTTCCTTGCCCTTGGCAGCGTCTTTCATAATAGAGCGGAACGAGCGTTTGTTCTTCTTGCGGGTTGGATCCTGTTGGCGAGACATAATATACTGCGTGCCAGCCGAAGCAAGTGCGAAGATTAAGATAACAACAGAGCTAACCGTACTAAAGCCGGCCGTTGCAGAAAGATCAACGAGACCGAAAAGTTTTGGTTCAAACTCGTAGACCGGTACAGTAAGCTCATCCTTCTTCTCTTCGTTATCCTTGTTTTCGTTATAGTATTTAACGTCTTCAAGATACTTAGTCTGTTTCGTAGCTAACTCATCGACATTACGAAGTGGGCGCACAAAGGAATAAGCCGAGTGCTCAACATTATAGTTATCGCGTGGGCGAGTTGCGACGTTGATAGCAGTAAAGAGGCTAATAAAGAGTGGAAGCTGAATCAAAATCGTAAGCATGGAGCGGAATGGCTTCACATTCTTACGCTTGTAGAGATCCATCATCTGGAGGGATTCCATCTGGCGGTTGCCCTTGCAGCGCTTCTTAATCTCAGCAAGCTCTGGCTGGATTTCCTTCATAATGCGGGTCTGGTGAAGTTGGCGCTTCATCATTGGCCACATAAGAATCTTTACTAATACAACGAAGATGATAATCGCAACACCAAAGTCGCCGACAAGAGAATAAATCGCAAAAAAGATATTCACGATCGGGCGCACGATAATCATATCAATTAAATCAAACATTTTTTACACACTCCCTAATAGGGTTAATTATATAATTTTCGCCTCAATAAGTAAATCATGAATAAGAGACTGGAGTTCTTTAAAGTCGATAGTCGAGATTTCTTTAGTATTAATAATAAAGATACAATCTACTGGCTGTTGGATTTTTGGTAGCTCAAGGCGAAGCGCTTCGTAGACGCGACGGCGAATACGATTACGCCCAACAGCAGACTTGAGAATCTTTTTACTCACTACGACAGCATAGCGCTGTTTTTTACGCCCATTAATAGCAAAAACCAGGGACATTTTAGAATCCCTGATTGTTTTGCCGTGCTGGTAAGTATGTCTTACCCCGCCACGAGAATGAAATCTAAATTTCTTCGCTAGCATCGCTTAGGCGCTAAGGCGTGCGCGACCCTTAATGCGACGGCGAGCGAGAACCTTGCGGCCGCTGACCGTAGCGTTGCGTTTACGAAAACCGTGCTCAACTTTGCGTTGGCGCTTGTGAGGCTGATAAGTACGCTTTGGCATAATTACTTTCCTGACTTTCTAATTATTGTAATATTGAATAGATTATGTCTATTATAGTGATTTTTTTCACATTTTTCAAGTATTTTTCCACAAGGCGCTTCCCCGTTAACCCAAAGCCTGTGGAAAAATCTAATCTGTTATTTCGTTGCAAGTATTAGAACATATTTATTTTTCTTGGCTTTTTTAGAAAAACTGTGGAAAACTTTTGTATAATTGTTTTTAGGTAAGGAGGTCAAAGATCAATGCCTAATCAATGGCAAACAGTTTTGGACGAGATCAAAAGCAATGTCTCCGACATGGCCTTCAATACTTATTTCGGAAAAGTTAGCTTCAACTCAGAACCAGGCGGCGTAGTTATTTTAACCGTGCCAAATGTTTTTATCGGCACCCAGATTGAAAAGAAATACCAGCCCGTCATCCTGAAAGCGCTTAAAGCTTCAAAAATCGAGTGTAAGGAATTCCGCGTCAAAGAAGACGATAAAGGAAACGGGGCAACCGTAAAGCGTGGTCGTGAAGTAATTGAGGAGCCCGAAGCCCCTCGCACCATTTCCCTTCCTCCTCGCATCAAAACCATTGACGACAGGAGCACTAAGCAAGACAATGGCTTAAATCCTCGTTTCCGCCTCAGTAATTATGTGGTTGGCAGTAATAATGACCTAGCAGTTAACGCCGCACAACATATTATCGAAAACCCAGGTAGCCGCTATAATCCCCTCTTCCTCTATGGTGGATCTGGTTTTGGTAAAACACACTTAATCCAGGCAATTGGTAATGAGATTTTGGCGCGTAATCCAAAGATGAAGGTGCGCTACGCTACTATTGAGGAGTTTTATAAGGGCTTCGTGAGCTCAATGAAAAACAAAATCGACAACTGGTCGAAACAGTGGCGCGATATTGATGTTTTAATTATTGACGACTTCCAGTTCATTGAGAAAAAGGATGCAACTCAGACTGAGTTCTTCCACACCTTTAATGAACTTTATAGCCACAATAAACAGGTCATTATCGCATCTGATCGTTTGCCGAGCCAAATTAAGGATGTTGATCCGCGTCTCGCTAGCCGTCTCACGATGGGCGTTCCGGTAGACATTCAATTACCAGACTTCGAGACGCGCTGCGCGATTGTCGAAGCAAAGGCTGAGATGATTAACGGCGCAATCGATAAGGAAACCGTCGAATATATTGCTGATAATATTAAGACTAACGTACGCGATCTTGAGGGTGAATTAAATCGTATTCTTCTCCTTGCTGAAGTACGCGGTGTTTCTACGCGTGAAATTATTGGTGCACTTGAACCAATTAGCCAACCAACACGCCGCAAGCTTTCCTCTAAACAAGTTATCGACAAGGTTGCTAAGTATTATAATCTTACTTCAAAAGATTTACTTGGTTCTAGTCGCCTCAAAGATATTAAGAACGCGCGCAATGTCGCAATCTACCTACTGCGCGAAGACGGTTTAAGTACTCCTCAACTCGGAACGGAATTTAATAAGGATCACTCCACTATTCTCCATAGCCTAAAGGTGATGGCAAAGAATATGAAGGCCGATTTCACTCTCCGTGAGCAAATTTCCGAGATTAGGAGTAAACTAAATGCAAACTAGTTGTTTAAAACTTGTTAACAACTCTGTATATAAGTTCGTTAAAAATTCGTGCAAAATAATTGTGAAAAAGTCGCTAGTTGTGAATAAAATAATTAGCCTGGGAAAACCCA
>JAFYZJ010000006.1 GCA_017548735.1 Candidatus Saccharimonadota bacterium
ATTATGAAAATATTTCACGGAGTTTTTTGCGCCCCCCTACTCTATTATCCTTGTTGTTGGGTACTATTCTTGTTTTTGTTGCGGTTATTGTGGTAATGATTGTTTCGCTTTTTATTGTTGGGGCGAGAGTTAGGCGCTCCGCTAAATTTGGCTTTGCCATTTCCTGATGAGGTTATCATTGGGCGGCTATTGACGAGCTCGTCGTGAGCTTTTTCTTCGGCTTCGGCTCTTTCGGCTTCGGCGACGGTATCCTCAATATTTGGGCTATTAATTGATGATTGTGTAGTCTTTTCGGCGTCAACTTTGCGGGCTTTTTCGCCGAGAAGTTTACCGAGGTTCTTTAGACCATTGCCGGAGTTTTGCTCATCACCTTCGGCGGCATTTGGAGAAAGCTTTTGTTTGCGAAAATCTTGCTGCGGGCTAGGTACAAAAGAGAAGGAAGATTTTCCTTTGGCTGCGGACTGTTGCTGTGAACCGCGTTCACCGGCGGCGCGGCCGGAGTCGGATAGGTCTTTTTTCCACTTCTCTGCCGCTTCGATGGTTTCGCGAATCTCATTTTCAACCTCTTCGCGACTGCGAGAATAGGTGAGGCGAGAGTTGCGCACTATACGTGGCGTGAGGTCGTTTGGTGGTTTCGGAATACTGAGTGTGGTAGCCGAGAAGGCTGGCGTTTTTTCGCCGTTTATAATCATTGAGACGACGAAGTGGCGGTTATTGAGATTGAGAAGATCCTGAGCCTCAAAGATTGGCTCAAATTGCTTGGAAAGGACCGGTGCGTCGTCAGCGGAAACGCGGAAGCTGATTGTGGTGCCGACGTTGCCAAAGACGGCGTCGCGAACTTGTTCAGTCATTTGCGATGTGTACTGGTTGGCGACGGTAAGGTTGAGTCCGTATTTGCGCGCCTCGGAAAGAATGACGGCGAAGGATTCGGTTGCGAAGTTCTGAAACTCATCTACGTAGAGATAGAACGGGCGGCGATCTTCGACGTTTGGAATATCTGAACGGCTCATGGCGGCGAGCTGGACTTTGGTAACTAGGAAGGCGCCAAGTAGCGCGGCATTATCTTCACCGATAAGACCCTTAGAGAGATTAACAACGAGAATTTTGCCTTCGTCCATGATTTTACGGATGTCGAAGCTGGACTTTGGCTGGCCGATAATGTTACGAATAATTGGGTTAGCCGTGAAAGCGCCGACCTTGTTGAGAATTGGCGCTACGGATTCGGTAACCTGTTTATCACCCCAAGAGCCGAATTCTTGTTTCCAGAACTGCAAAACGGTGACATCTTTACAGTAATTAAGGGTCTCTTTGCGGAAATCTTTATCGGTGAGCATACGGGAAATGTCGAGCATGGTGGTTTGCGGTCGATCAAGCAAAGCTAACAAAGTATAGCGCAAGATGTGCTCAAGGCGTGGACCCCAAGATTCGCCAAATATACGCTTAAGTACGCCGATAACCTCAGAAGAGATATTTGGCTTGCGGGCCGGGTCGTAAACTTCGAGCGGATTGAAGGCCATTGGGTATTGCGTGTCGGCTGGATTGAAGTAAACAACGTCATTGACGCGGCTTTCTGGGATAAATTTGAGATTATCCATTGCGAGGTCGCCGTGTGGATCAATAATACAATAACCTTGCTTGTGATAAATGTCGCTTAGGGCAAATAAGGTAAGGAGACCGGACTTGCCAGAGCCGGTTTGGCCGATAATATAGACGTGGCGTGAGCGATCGCGGCGATACATACCGAATTGGTGCTTAATGCCGCGAAAATCGGTTAAGCCGAAGGCGGAGATATTTTCGTCGAAGCTCGGGTCGCCGGTAAGCATTGGGAGCTTAGCAGGCGGTTCGGCGGTTTTACTCGATGCCCAAACGATGTTTGGGGTTTCGACGTTGGTGTGTGGTAGATGGTAGACGGAGGCAAGTTCGGAAATATTTAATATGAAACCGGTATCGGTGAATTGGCGTTCTTTGTAGGCGTCAAGGGCAGTCTTATCGAAAGTTCCGCCAAGCATTTTAAAGCCGTTGAGGTTAGTTGAGTTAAACTGCTTGAATGTACCGACGAGCGCCTGCATGTTAAGCTTAGCATTGGTTTCATCCTGGCCGACGTAGACTAAGCGGATTTTTACCTCATAGCCAAGCTTGGTGGCTTTTTCTTCGGCCTTGGCGACGCGGGTTTTGTCGCGTTCGGATAGTTCTACTTTGACGGGCTGTTCGGTACCGCCTTCTGGTGGACGCCATAATGCGGCGAGGACTTCAATAAACCATTGCCAGTCAAAATGGAAGAAGTCCCAAGTCTTCCCTGCTTTGACGGATTTAATCCAACTATCGCTTTTCTTGTGCCAATCATCGGCGGTTGGTCGAGCGAGGATTTGAATCCAGAGCTCTTCGCCACCATTTGGGTTTAGCTTGGCAAGTGTACCAGTAATGCCTGCAAGTGGGTCGACTTCGAAGGATTCAAATGTCTTAATCGGCAAAGCGTCATTTTCCGTAAGCACGACCTCTGTGCTGTAGGCAACAGGATATTTCGCGCGTCGATCAACATAGTCTTCCTTCATGCGATAGATCTGGACACTTGGGTATTGGGAATAGATTTGCCCTTCTACGAAAGACTGGAGGACCTTTGGTACCCAGACATAAAAGAGTATTTGATTGCCAGTTGAGGCGATTTCGAAAGATAAATGCTCCTGGACGCCGCCAGAGTTTTTAAGCTCATTCGAATCGCGTAGAATACCGTGAAGGGATGCAAAAAGCTGCTCTGCGGCAAGTTCTTTCTTGTCGTTATCTTTTGGAATTTCCATCATCAAAAGTATGCTATCGACGTTTAGAACCTGTAAGCGATTTACTTTGCGATAGTTACGGATCGTTAAAATAATTAAGATTACTACAATTGGGATCCATACAATTGGCATCATCAAAAAGCGAAGAATCTCCATGCCTTTATTTTAACATAAAAGCAATCAAAT
>JAFYZJ010000034.1 GCA_017548735.1 Candidatus Saccharimonadota bacterium
ATAGAACAACTAGCACTCGAAATGCAAGAGTGCTAATTCGCCTCTGGTTTTTTGGCTTTGCTATCCATACTGTTGTAGATTTTTTTCGTAAACACAACGTACTTGTTATATTCGGCGACGTAAACGTTATAGTCTTCAATCGCCGCCTGGATCGCATTGTATTCGGCAAGCATCTCTTCTTTGCGCTTCGTCAAATCAGCGTAGCCGATGTTATATTCCTCTTCCGTCATCGTGCCCTTCGAAGCCTTCGAATTAAAGGTCGCCACGTCGTCCGACAACTTCTGGTTGGCCGTATTGTAAGCGTCGAGACGCGTCTGCAAGGCTGCGCCACTAGACTCCATTATCTTCTCGAGCTCGTCCAGGCGCTTCTCGGTCGCGGTTAGATTATCGTTATATTTGTGATAAAACTTCGCGATGAGGTTTTGGTCCTGGAAATACTTCGCATAGTGCGCCTTCAAATCGGCCGGTAGCAAATCATTATCAATCTGAGAACCGACAATTGAATGGAGCTCATCATAGAATTCGCTTTCGTTATAAAGCTTGAGATGCTTTTGCAAATCCTCGTTTTCGTCATAGAGCGACTTTAGCGAAACTTTGAGAGCGTCGCGTTCGGACACCGAAGTGCGCGCCCAGACCGCATGCAGTAATTCGTGCGCCAAAGTCGCTTCGCGCACACCCTTCAAATCGCGGTCGTCGATATTGTAAACAAAAATCTGGTTGTTCGCATAACAACCAAGCAAAATAATTTTTTCTTCGCTGCGCTCGCAGCTTTCATTGAACGCATCTGCTTCCTGCAACTCTGCCCGCGTACCGCGCATAATACGATCGCCGGCCGGGGTCAGACGGATGTTTGCGATGATGTCTTGCAATTCTACTGACGGATCATAGCCATTCGCATTCACGGTATCAAAAAGCACCGAGAAATTCACGAAGCGCCAAGCGGCAAAAATCGAGGCGATAATCACGAGGCTAGCAACCGTTCGAATAATTCGGTGCGTGCGCAAAGTAGCACGAGGAATGCTCATGCTTATATTGTATAGCTTTTTACTCGTAAATACGAGACTTCACAAGCTTGAGATAGGCACTAGCGGCAGCGCGGAAATGAGCGAGCTCCTCGCCAGTCACCTTGCGGTAGCCGCTGTCGTTGACTTTCTTAAAAACGCCATTACTGCGAACTTCATAGCGAATCGTCATGCCGTCTTCGTGCCAAATCCACACGTTCTTTTTGTGCATGAAAAATTCGCGCTGGTGGCCTGGTGCCACATCGCCGAAAAGTGTCCGCCCGAGAGCGGATTCTGCATTGATTAGATCATTCTCTACAGAAGCTCTGCGCGCGTCAGCATCTGGCTGTTTGCGCAAAAAGCCTAGGAGATTTTGCTTAAGATGTGATTTCGGCATGAGATGACTTCCTCAGAAATCGCGTTTAATTCGTCAAAGAGAGCCTGGTCGCTAATTTTGTCGGAAGCAGAAAAAGTATGACTATACTGCAGTGGCTTGGTAGCAACTGTTTCGATAGCCTTGGTCGTTGGCTGAATTGGCAGATGGAATTCCTCTGCGTTATCTGATTCAAACATTATTGACCTTCCCTATATCTTAAAGATTGATTCGGCATTTTTCGTGGTAATTTCCGCCACTTTACCGAGGTCAACCTGATAATATTCGGCTGCCCATTCGGCTATGTTCCTCACATAACCCGGCTTATTCATTGTACCACGAAATGGCGCTGGTGTCAAGTAGGGAGCGTCTGTCTCAAGGATAATCCTCTCGAGAGGAGCGTGCGCAATGTCGGCAAAGGTTGCTAGGCCGTTCACCCCTATAAAAAGGTTACGGTTAAGGGCTTCGCGCAGGTTCTTTTTACTATCAGAATACGAATGCAAAACAGAGGTAGGAAGCTTGAAATTGTCGAAAATTGGCCAAAAATCGTCAAATGCCTCGCGAATATGGAAAGAAACGGGCTTTTTCTGATCTTGAGCAATCTGGAGCATCTCCAGAAGCAGTTCTCGCTGCATTTCAGGGCTATAGCCGTCAAAGTGGTAATCGAGCCCAATTTCGCCAATACCGACGTTTTGCGGACTTTTTATCGCCTCCAGAGCCACTTTTAAGTCGCTCTGGAGAGTTTGGCGGCCGTTTTCATCATAACAATTCGGATGATACCCGTAGGTCCAAAAGATTTTTTCGCCTTTAGCGGCGTATTTTTCGGCAAAATCACGAGCCATCAGAGAGTCTGCAGGATCGGTACCGATCGTAATAATCTTATCTACGCCCTGCTCGTGCGCATGCGCAAAAATCCCATCAGCGCTATCGGCGCAATCTTCGGGATTATGGATATGCGTATGAGTATCGACTAGCATATTAGCCGCGTGGCGGTTCACCTTCTGGCTCATCGAGGAGTTTCTTGCTCTTAATCTCATAGCGGCGGCCATTTACTGGCGAGACGAAGTAGTCTTCGCTAAGCAAGTTTACAAACATATTGAGATCACGGTCGTCCATGATGATAATCTTGTTCTGGTCGTCAGTCATGAGCTCGAGCTTCATTTCGTCAGCATAATCGAGGAGCTGCTCTTGGCTCATTTCGCCAATCTCAACCGCCTGGAGTTTCTTGACGAGCGGCTTCTTATCCTCAAGCAAAGCATTCAAAGTGAGGCCTTCTGGGAAGCTGAGCTTGTAAGCTTCTTCGAGCTCCTTGGCCTTTTGCTCGGAAATAACCTGCTGTTTGTAATCAAACTGGAAGAGTTTCTCGAATTTGCTCTGATTGAAGATAACAATCGTGCCGTCAACAATTGCAGTTTCATTACCTTCTGGAACCTTGATTGCGAGATCAGCCGTGAGCGGTTCGAAGCTTTCGCCGTTCAATTCCCAGCTAAGCTTGCCCTTGAGTGCGGCGCTCGCTGCTAGACCCTTAGCAATATAGAAAGTCTTCTGACCGTCGTCGCCAGGATAGCTAAACTTCGCAATAATACCCTTGATGCGCTTGAATTCATATTCATCATCCGTGAAGTAAGCGATGTCCTTATATTCATTCTCGATGAGATGAATGAGGGTTTCGGCGCGGCCGACCTTGTCGAGACCAATGCGATAGATAACCTTATCCTCGCCGTCGCTCATTTCGTAATCGCGGCATTCGAGACCCTTATCTGCTTCCTTGATGACGTATTCGACCGCCTCGAGCATGAACATGCTGCGGATGGCCTGCATCAGAACATCGGAATAGCGCACCTTGTATGGCGTGTAATTCTTGTTGAATAGGAATAATTCTACTGAAACGTTATTTTTAATTTCATCGACGCTGTTTGCCCACTGAAAAACATCAAATTCTGACATGACTCCTCCTTTTATTCTTTTAGTTTAACACATCTTAATATTTGAGGGCGGCATCGAGCTGCGGATCGATCTCTTTGTTGATCTGCTCGAACGTGCGCTCAACTTTGACATCTGGTTCAATGCCCTCTTTGTTGATATTTTTGCCATTTGGCGTATACCACTTCGCCACCGTCACGCGGAGCATTTCGCCGCTAAGGAAGTTCTCGAGCGCCTGAACGCTACCCTTGCCGTAGGTCTTTTCACCAAGAATTGTCGCCATTTCGTAATCCTTGAGGGCGCCCGCCACAATCTCGCTCGCACTAGCAGTAGAACCATTGACGAGGACAATCGTTTTCTTGCCAGCGAGAATCGCCTGGCCACGATCAGAATAAGTCTTTTCGTCGTAAACACCGTTGCTAGAGCGCTGCTCGACCACGAGCTTGCCGTCGAGCCAGAGCGAAGCCACTTCCTTTGCGGCACTAACGTAGCCACCGCCGTTGCCACGCAAGTCGATAATATACTTGTCGCAACCGCGATCGACTGCTTCGCGCGCTTTCTCGCGAGCGAGGCGGCCGGTATCCTGGTCAAAGCGCGTGATTGTAATGACGGCAGTTTTACCCTTGTATTCGGAATAGACCGAAACGTTATTGATCGTTTCGCGCGTGAGTTCAAATTCGATTTCTTTGTTGTCGCGCATGACCGTGAGCTTCACTTTTGTACCAGCCTTGCCGCGAAGTCTCTTGGCAACTTCGTCGACTGGCTTAGCAGAAATATCTTCGCCGTCGGCTTTGTAAATAATATCACCGGCGAGCACACCCGCTTTACGAGCTGGATTATCTGGGGTAGTACGCAAAACCTTGACGAGACCGTCGCGCTGACCGATTTCGACGCCAATGCCGGCACCAACGTCACCATTCAAATCTTTTTCAAATTCTTGGGCTTCAACTGCATTCATGTAGTAGGTGTAAGTATCGCCTGCCGCTTCGACGAGACCGCGCTTAGCGCCTTCGACGAGAGTCTTTTTGTCGAGCTCGCCATCAAAGTTTTCGGCGAGGCGTTCATAGACCTTATTGAGCGACGAAAAATCTAGCTGGCCGACAGATTTCTTCGCACCAAACACTGGTGCAAATTCGTTCACGATGTTCGTCCAGTTCAGGCCAAGAATGAGGCCGGCTGGAAAAACGAGCGCCGCAATAATAATCGTCGTCGTTAGACTAACTTTCTTTTCAGTTGCAGGACTTTGGTAATAAATTTCTTGAGTTGCAGTTTTCTTTTTAGCCATATATCTAGTATAGCACTCTTAGCTTAAACGCTATCCGCCAAAATAGATATACTGATACATGCCCTGATCTACCCACTGCTCAGAATACTGACCTGGCTGGTAGCCGGTTGCAGCGTTGCGATAATTGTACTGAGAGATGTAAACGCGGGTGCCAGAAACGGCCTCAACCCAAACGGCGTGACCATAGGTACCGCTGGTCGAAATACCGACCGTGCCTGGTTTTGGAATGCTAGAAACTTTGTAACCCGCACCGCGTGCGTTACCAATCCATTGCTTTGCGTTGCCGCGGCCGCCCCAATATGGCATGTAGCCGTAGGTGCTATAAACTTTCCAAGCGGTATAGGAAACACATTCGCAGATATACATGCCCCACTGGTCGGAGAACTGGCGGTTGTTAATCTTAGCAGCTGGACAACGGCTACTGTATGGATAGCCACCCTTGTTCGGATCGCCGGCAGTCACATTTGTAACGTTATACTGACGTGCCAAATCGGCGAGAATCTTCTGCTGCTCTTCTTCAAGCGCAGCCTTTTGGTTGGCAACTTGATTCTTCATGTCGCGATAGGTTGCCTCACTGGCGCGGGTCTGTGCAAGCAAAACTGCCTGTTGGTTTTCGAGCGCGACGAGCTGAGCATTCTGATTCTTCAAATCCTCGAGCATCAACTCAGCATTCTTTTTCTTCGACTCAAGCTCGGCCTTGAGGTTTTTGTTTTCCTCAATAATCGCCGAGAGTGTATCAGAAATACTCGAAAGCTGCATTTCTTCATCGATGAAGCTCGAGAAGGAATCGGACGAAACGATGCGCTCGAGCGTCGAGACTTCGCTGTTGTAGTAATACTGCGCAATTGTATAGCCAACCGTCTCAGAGTTATCGCTAATACGCTTGGTAATCGTTTCGATTTCAGCGATGAGCTTCTGGCGCTCAGCTTCCTTGAGCTGGATTTCAACCCTGAGCTTGTTTTGCTGGACGCGCAAAGCATTAATCTCGTTCTGAATCGATTGAGCCTCATTCGCAAGTGCAGTGGCCTGCTTTTCGTAGCTATTCATTTCAGCGCGAAGATTGCTAATCTTGGAATTGATATTGACGAGATCCTGCTGAGTATAAGCGAAAGCCTTTGGAGCCGGCAAAGAATTTGCCACTAAAAGCGCAGATGCAAGGCAAAGACAGATGATGTTGCGCTTGATTTTCATATTTTTACAATAGCATAAGCGGGACGGTTTTGCAAGCCACCCGCCAGATTGTCTACCTTTCTATTTTGATTATTTTTGCTTGAGATATCTACGGATCGCGAGGAGCGACGAGAGCACGCCAATAAGGATACCCGCGACAAGCAAAGCTGCCGCAACGAAGTACCAATACTTGGTCATAATATCGAAGGTTGGCGCGAGCGTAGAGCCGAAGTTGTCTTTCAATGCAAAGACAATACCATAAGATAGAACGCCAGCAATAATAGCCGCAACGACGCCATAGAATGAAGCTTCGACAACAAATGGGCCAACGATAAACCAGCGACTTGCACCGACGAGGCGCATCATATAAATTTCTTCCTTGCGGTTGAAGATTGCCATACGAATCGTATTAAAGACGACGAGGATAGCGATAATTGCGAAGACACCGGCAGCAATCAAACCGACCATTTCAATGCGATTCATCATTGCAGCAATGCGATCGATTGTTTCGCGGTGACCAGTCGAATAGCTAGGTGGGCGTGCGTCGAGCATATTCGTGATCGATTCGTCTTCGGCGACAAATTTCTCGAGCTCACTCGTGTCGTTCAAGTTTATCAGCTTAATATTGAGCGTCCAAGGCAATTTGTTTGGCGCATCATAGAGATTCTGTTCGTAAACCTTCTTTTCTTCTTCAGACATGCCAGTCACGCTAGCGAGAATCTTCTGAATCGCTTCCTTGTTTGCTTCGTCTGGCGAAGTCTTGGCGACGCTCACGACCGTTTCGAGCTGAGTCATGCGACCAATAATGCGTTCGACTTGCTCTTCGGTTGCACCCTGCTTAATATAAACAGACATATCGACTTGCTGCTCGATTTTGTTGATTGCTGTGCCCATTGCGTGGGTAGCGATAATCGTAGCGGAAAGCACAACTAAAGTCACCGCCATGATTGCAATCGCGGCGACACTCAACCAAGTATTGCGCACAAAACTCTTGGCGCCATATTTGAGGACGCGCGCATTCGTGCGGAGATGATGACGATGCACCTTAGTAATGCGGCGCAAACGCTCTTTGCTGATCTCTGCAACAGCTTTTTCTTCTTCTTTGGTAGTTTTTCTGCTTGGCATACTAGTGAATAAAAGTCCTTCTCTTTGCTACTGGTTTTGCATCATCGGCAGCTTTGGCGCGACGCATCTGTTCGAGTACGGCCGAGCCGGAAGATTTAGCAGGTTTGAGGGCTGGTTTTGCAACGGTAACTTTTGGCTGCGCTTTTGCGGTAGACTTTGCGGCTTTCATTGCGGCAACTTGGGTAGCGACTGGTGCAGCATGTTTAATAGGTGCTGGTTGCTCAGCTGGCTGTGTGGCTGGCTGGGCATCCGGGACTAGAGCTGGACGAGTAGTCGCTGCGGCTGGGGTGGCTTTTGCAGCTGGACCGCCGAGGGAACGTTTCTCAATCTTAGTACGAGACGCATCGAGATCGTAATGACCGCCACTAATCTGGTCGCCAATAATCTTGCCGTCGCGAATCGTAACGACGCGCTTCTTGAGCATGTTCACAACCTTTTCGTCATGAGTCGTCACGATAATCGTAGTACCGAAGTTATTAATCTCTTCGAGCAAATGCATAATTTCCAAAGAATTGTCTGGATCAAGGTTGCCGGTAGGCTCATCGGCGATGAGAATCTTTGGCTGGCGAGCCATGGCACGGGCGATTGCAACACGCTGACGCTGACCACCGGAAAGCTGGCTTGGGAATTTGTCTTCCTTGCCACTCAAACCCACGAGCTCGAGAACCTTTGGCACGGTGCGCTTAATCTCGGCTGTCGGCACGCCAACAATCTCGAGCGTAAAGGCAACGTTTTCATAAACCGTGCGATTTGGGAAAAGTTTGAAATCCTGGAAGACAACACCGAGGCGGCGGCGGATATGCGGGATATGGCGCTTCTTCATGTAATCGTAATCAATACCACCCACAATAATCTTGCCGTAGTTTGGCTTCTCTTCGCGGGTGAGCATTTTAATCAAAGTAGACTTGCCTGCACCGGAAGCACCAACAATAAAAACGAATTCTTTTGGCGCAATATGAAGCGTTACTTCATCGAGCGCCGGGACTTTTTCGTGAGGATAATATTTCGAAACATTGTCCAGGAATATCATATAACTATGATACCATAAGCGCTATTGATTGTCCAAAAAGCTCGTGATAAATCCGTCAATTTTTCCATCCAAAACTGCGTCCGCATCATTCTCTTCATACTTCGTACGCGTATCTTTGACGAGCTTGTATGGATGAAGTACATAATTTCTGATTTGCTGGCCCCAGCTTGCCGATTCGCCAGCGCGCAATTTGTCGACCGACTCTGCGTTTTGCTCCTGCATCATTTGCTGCAATTTACCGCGCAAAATTTCCATCGCTTTTTCCTTGTTTTGGAGCTGGCTGCGTTCGTTTTGAATCGCCACGACAATATTGGTCGGCAAGTGCGTAATACGGACGGCAGAGTTGGTCGTGTTAACCGACTGGCCGCCATGGCCGCCGGAATGGTAAACATCAATGCGCAAATCTTTTGGATCGATTTGGACCTCGGAATCATCTTCAATAATTGGCAGAACCTCGACGAGCGAGAACGAAGTCTGGCGTAAATGGTCGGCATTAAATGGACTAAGGCGAACGAGACGATGCGTACCATGCTCAGACTTGAGCTGACCGTAAACATTCGTGCCTTTGAGTTCAATCACACTAGTTTTGATACCGGCTTCCTCGCCGTCGATGCGGTCAAGAATCGTTGCAGAAACCTTATGCTGTTCCGCCCAGCGCAAATACATACGCTCGAGCATGCCAGACCAGTCCATCGCTTCGGTACCGCCGGCGCCGGCCGTGATGCGCAAAATTGCGCCATTGTGGTCATATTTTCCAGTAAAGCGTAGTTCTTGGCGCAAAGCTTCAAGATTCTGCTCCATCGCGTCGAGTTGCTCGGAAAATTCTTCCGTCAAACTCTCGTCGCCAAGCTGCATTAATTCGGACAAATCGTTAATTTGGGTTTTGAGCAAAGTCCACGGGTCAAGCTCGTCGTGGAGCTGCGCAACCTTGGTTGTTTTTTCGCGCGCAACGTCCGGATTATTCCAAATTTCCGGCACAGCAACCTCGTCTTCGAGCTGCTTTAGCTGCTCGAGACGTTCGTCGACTTTGAGTTTTTGCCAAATCGTTTCAAATGCAGCGCGAAGATTTTCCAGACGCTTCTGAAGTTCAAACATGGCTATATTATATCAGACTATTCGCGGGCTTTGACGACCGTAAATTCGCCCTTTTTGTAATCGACTTTGGCGATGTCGCCTTTCTCGAATTTGCCGGCGAGAATATTGTCGGCAAGCAAAGTTTCAACATTATCTTCAATCGTGCGGCGAAGTGGGCGCGCGCCATTCTTTGGATCGTAGCCAGTTGTAATAAGCTGTTTCTTTGCGGCAGGCGTAAGTTCGAGGCCAATCGCTTTTTTAGACAAACGCTTTTTGAGATCGGCAATCATGTTGTCGAAAATGCGTTCGACATTTTCGTGGCTCAAAGCATTGAAAGTCACAATCGCATCAAAGCGGTTCACAAGTTCTGGGCGCATGAGTTTACGGAGAGCCTTCATGGCGGCCTCCTCGTTTGCATCGTGCTCAGCCTTTAGAGCCTTTTCGTCGCGCTTGGTTTTAACCGCGAAACCCATTTCGGATTCGCGATACATATCCTCGGCGCCGAGGTTAGAAGTTAAAATAATAATCGAATTATTAAACTTCACTTTTGTGCCCTGGCCGTCAGTCAATTCGCCGTCTTCGAGAATTTGGAGCAGGATATTAAAGACATCTGGATGAGCCTTTTCGATTTCGTCAAACAAGACAACCGAATATGGATGGCGACGGATTTGCTCGGTAAGTTTGCCGCCGTCTTCGTAGCCGACGTAACCGGCTGGCGCGCCAACGAGGCGACTGACATTATGCTTCTCGCCAAATTCGGACATGTCGATTTTAATCAAAGCGTCATCGCCGCCAAATACCTCGCGAGCGATAGTTTTTGCGAGCTCGGTCTTGCCAACGCCAGTTGGGCCCATAAAGATAAAGGAGCCGATTGGGCGATGGAGATTTGAAATACCAGAGCGACCACGGCGAATCGCTTTGCTCGTCGCGGAAATCGCAGCGTTTTGGCCGATGATTTCTTTCTGGAGATGCTTTTCGAGATTGAGCAAAAGTTCCTGCTCGGAGCCACGCACGCGGGTGACCGGAATGCCGGTTTTAAGACTGATTGCCGCGGCGAGATTTTCGCTCGTGACGTCAGGGGTTTTGTCGACGTCCTTGTGCTCTTTTTCGAGCCTTTTAATTTCTTCCTCAACCTGTGCGGCGCGCGTCTTGAACTCAGCCGCTTTTTCGTAATCTTCCGCTTCAGCGGCTTCCTCGATTTTCTTCGTCAGATCTTCGAGCTCGATTTTGAGTTTCTTGTAGGCTGCACCACCCTTCTTGTCAAAGGCCACGCGTGCGATTGCGCTCGCTTCGTCAATCACGTCGATGACTTTGTCCGGCATAAAACGATCGGAAATATAACGCTCGGAAAGATTAATTGCTTCCTCGAGAATTTCGTCACTAATCGCAACTTGGTGGTGCTTTTCGTAGTGCTTCTTGATTCCTTTCAAAATGCGAAGCGTAATAGTCGGGCTCGGCTCATTCACGATAACGGTCTGGAAGCGGCGAGCGAGCGCCTTGTCTTTCTCGATGTTTTTGCGATACTCATCGAGCGTCGTGGCGCCAATGAGCTTCAAGGAGTTGCGTGCGAGAGCTGGCTTCAAGATATTGGCTGCGTCCATGCTGCCTTCGGAGCTACCGGCGCCAGCGAGCAAATGGAGTTCGTCAATAAACAAGATGACCGAATCGTCGCTCACGGCTTCGTCGATAATACCCTTGATGCGCTCCTCGAATTCGCCGCGGAATTTCGTACCAGCCACGACGGCGCTGAGATCGATTTGAAAGATGCGCTTGCCAATCAAAACGCTCGGCACTTCGTTTTTCGCGATGCGCGTTGCGAGACCTTCGACGATGGCGGTTTTACCAACGCCGGCTTCGCCAATGAGGACCGGGTTCGACTTAGTGCGACGGCAAAGAATCGTGACGACGCGCTCAATTTCCTGCTCGCGACCAATCACGGTGTCGAGTTTGCCCTGGCGGGCTTCTTCGGTGAGCTCGGTGCCATATTTCGTGAGGTAGCGGAAAGTGGCGCGCTTGCCGTTTTTGCGTTTTTCGGCCTCAACTTTAGCCTCTTCGGCTTGCTTTTCGATTAAATCTTCGATATTGTTCGCGACTTTTTCAATATCTACGTCGAGCTGATTCAAAAGCACGGTCGCGCGGGAATTTGGCTGACGCAAAAGCGAATAAAGAATATGCTCGGTACCAACAATGTCGAGGCCATTTTCTTTGACGAAATTTAGTGCCATGCGGAGCGTCAGGACGGTCGCCTCGGAAAGCGACATCATCGCCATTGGAGCGGCCGGAACATCAACGGCCGGCTTGCCGAGCGCACGCTCGATTTGGTTAAGATCAACATCTTCGGCGCTAAGCATTTTTGCACCAGTCGAAGTGTCCTGAGCCATAATACCCATCAGAAGATGCTCGGTGCCCATGTAGCCCTGATTGTAGCGCTTGGAATAGTAGTCAGCTTTCTGCAATGCAAAGCGCGCATTCTCGCTGAGGTGGTTCATAATTTCACTAAATTCATCTACCATACCTCTTATTGTAGTAGATTAGCACTCGGAATGCAAGAGTGCTAATATGCTGATTTTACCCCTGTTATCTTGACTTTTTATCGCGTTTATGCTATAATTAATATATTATCTACGCTTTTTGGGCGAGTACATTAAAATCATGAAAGATTTGGGCTTCTGCCCGATGTATTCGCCTCCATCATTTTAAAGGAGGAAAAGTAACATGAGAAAGGCAGAAGAATTTGACACTGTCGAAAAGTTAGGTTTTAAGGCCGAAACGGGTACCTATTTATTAGAATGCTTCGGATCTGTTGACCGCATCATCTTCGAAGGAAGAAGAGCGGCGTATCTGAAAAGTTCCAAATACGATTACTTAGACGCCAATAAACAGCAGAAGAAATTATCTCGGCAGATAACAAAGGAGCTCATCGATGTATTGGATGCTAACGATCTGATCCGCCATGATCTTGTGATCATATTTAGAATTGGACTGTTATATACATTCCTGGGGCACTCAGGGTACGTTGCGTCTTTTACAGACATCAAAACAGGGTGCAAATACCGAGACGCATGTCGCGAGTTCTCTCTCAAGGATAGCAATAGCCTCTACGAGAGCCTCGAAACACCTACTCCCGAGCAGGTCACTAAACTGAAAATGGCTATCGCGGCGCGTCTTGACCCTGAGGAATGCATAGTCATAATGCTTCGACTCAGCGGCCACGTCGGCGAAGCCGAGTCTACCACAGTACTCGCGAATACTTTCGGCATAGAAGAGCGTCAGGCTATGGCAATTAAGCAATCAGCAATGCTGAAGCTCCATAGAGCCGCAGCAAGCGAAAATCGCCTTCCCCCGTTCCCGATCGATGACGACAAAATAATACCCGAATCCTTTTCATGACAAAACCCCAGCTTAACCGCTGGGGTTTATTTTATCTTAGTTAGGTCGCCTTCTAGCTCGATAACATCGAAGGCGTGAAGTTCATCGCTGATATATGGCTGGTCTGGAAGCTGGTTGAGGACATAGATTGGTTTCTCGAGCGAATAGGCATAGCCCATTTCGAGGAAAGTGTTGGCGCCAATATAATTTTCGATACCCTTTTTGGTGAAATTACAAACAAGAAGCACGTCGGCATCGCGAATTTTTGCAAAATGCGCCCGCATCGCGTCATAGCCGTTGTCATGTTTGGCGGCAACCGCATCGAAATCCGGCTTTTCAATTGAGCGGTTAATAATGCCATTTGGCAAAAGCACTTCGTGGCCGAGCGCCTCTAGCTCATCGGCAATTTTAAATGCCTCATCCGGAAAACTAAGACTGCAGCAAACGCAAACCTTCATTATTTAATCCTCTTCAAATCGCCGTGAATAAAAGTTGGCCCAAAGCCCATAATCTCGTCATACATTAGACTTGGGTATATATCATTTTCAATAAAAATCTTCTTATGCTCGCGGTGCGCAATATATAACTCAATCAGCGCGGCGCCACCCACGTATCCTGGCGTGTCGTGTTTTTCGTAGTTCATGAGATAGATAGCATCGCACCATTTACCAACGCGCTCTTCACTATCTTCAAATAGCCTACGGATGAGCTTCACGTGCGCCTCATCGCTCTTCCGCCAAGTGCGTTCTTCTAGTTCCGGGTCATCGACGGTCGACGGCAACCTTACTTCGTGACCGAGCGCTTCGAGCTTCTTTTTGATAGCCGGGAGTCTGTCCCAAAAACTACTAGATGCAGCGACAAATACTTTCATTTATTCTCCTAGGAGTTCCAAAAACTTTTCTTCATCAATAACTTCGGTGCCGTACTTAGCGGCTTTTTCGAGCTTGGATTTACCAGTATTATGGCCGGCAACTAAGTAGGTTGTCGTTTTTACAACGGAGCTGTGGAATTCGCCACTGAGTGCGCGGATTTTTTCGGCAGCCGCATCGCGACCCATCGAGTCGAGCGTGCCGGTAACCACAAAACTAAGACCATTCAACTTGCCGCCAGAAGTATCCTGATAAACCGGCTCGACGCCGAGTTCTTTTAGACGGTCAAGCAAAGCGAGGTTATCTTCATCAGCAAAGAAAGCGAGAATCGATTCGGCGACAATTTTGCCGATGCCCGGCATTCCGATGAGCTCAGATTCGGTCGCATCGCGAAGCGCGTCGAACGATTTGAAATGCGCTGCAAGGTCGATCGCCGTCTGCGTACCAATATGGCGGATACCGATTGCTGTAATAAACTTCGCGAGTGGCGGATTCTTGCTAGCCTGAATATTGTCGACAAGTTTGTGGGCAGAAATTTCTGCAAAACGGTCGAGTGCTTCGACTTGGCCGGCGGTCAAAGTGTAGAGATCAGCAATCGAGCCAACGAGGCCGGCGTCGATGAGCGCGACGACATTTTTCTCGCCAAGACCTTCGATATTGAGTGCAGGCTTCGATGCGTAGTATTCGACGGCGCGCTTGAGCATTTCGCCAGCGTCGCTACCCTTCACGCGGTAAACCACTTCCCCGGCTGGACGCTCGAATTCAAGCTCCGGGTATTGCTCGCGGAGAGCTTCGAGATAATCAAAAGGCTTAGAATCGCTCGGGCGAAGTTCGGTCAATACACGATTGACCTGCGGGATAATATCGCCGGCTTTGTAAATAATCACGGTGTCGCCAATGCGGATGTCGAGGCGCGCAATTTCGTCGGCATTATGAAGCGAGGCGTGGCGGACGGTCGAGCCAGCAACTTGCACCGGATCAAACACGGCCACTGGCGTTGCAGCACCGGTGCGACCAATCGAAATCACAATATCTTTGACGGTTGTCGCGACTTCTTCGGCTGGGTATTTGAATGCCACGGCTGCGCGCGGGGTCTTGCCGACGATGCCAAGCGCTTGATAGACTTTGCGGTCGTTAACTTTAATTACGGCGCCATCGGTACCAAACGGCAAATCTTGGCGCGTTTCATTAAGGTCATTAATAAACTTCATCGTGTCGCGCAGATTATTATAAATATGCTGCTGACCGGAAATGCGGAAGCCAAGCTTCTGGAGGCGTTCGTAGACCTCGGAATTCTTCGGAAGATTTGGCGCGACCATGTCGTAGGCCATAAATTTAAGCGGACGAGATGCAGCAATTTTTGGATCGAGCTGGCGAATCGTGCCGGCCGCAAGGTTGCGCGGGTTCGCAAACTCCGGCTTGCCCTTAGCGCGCTGCGCTTCGTTTAGTTTCTCGAAATCCGCCTTAAAAATAACGACTTCGCCGCGAACTTCGGTATGCTCTTTTTGGTCAATCGAAAGCGGGACGTTTTCAATCGTGCGAACGTTCATCGTGACGTCTTCGCCGACACGGCCGTCGCCACGCGTCACGGCCTGCTTTAATAGACCGTCTTCGTAAATGAGCGCCATCGCGAGGCCATCCATTTTGATATCAACAAAAAGTTCTGGATTAATTGCACCAAGTTTTGCAATACGATCGAGCCAGTCAGCCACTTCTTCTTCCGAGAAAACATCGGCCAGCGAAATCATGCGCTCGGCATGAGCGACTTTTTGGAACTTATCGAGTGCCTGACCGGCCACGCGCTGCGTTGGCGAATCTGGCGTAATGAGCTCTGGATATTTTTCTTCGAGCTGAGCGAGTTCGTGTTTCAAACTATCCGCCGCCGCCTCGGACATAATTGATTCGTCGAGGACGTGGTAGTGGTAGCGATAATCATTAATCAGCGCGCGCAATTTATCGACGCGCTCGCGTACATCATTCGGGATCATCGAGCATCCTTCGGTAGTAGAGGTAAATGTAGGATGTGAGGTAAATTACCGTGAAGGTAGTCATGATTTGGAGCAAGAACGGCACAATTGGCCAGCCCGCGAGCCAGTCAATGTTTTGCTTCAAAACGAGATCGAGCCAGATGAGCGGCAGCATAATAATTACCCAAATCACAGCGACGAAGATAATCGAGAACAACACGCGAATAATAAACTTCGTGCGGCGGCCCTGAATCATGTCGGTCACAGCGTGGACGGCTTGCATCGGATAAATGCCAGGTACCGTCACGGCCACTAATGACAACAGTGAAACTGGCACGAGATAAGCCGAGAGCAAAATGAGAAGCGAGCCGAGCAGCCAGAAGAGGAAACAATAAAGTGGCGTACTCAAGAAGTCGGTTGCGACTGCGGTCGAGTACAGAATCGTAAACAAGAATACCGGAATCAAATGGACAAACAGCAAAACCATCACCAGCATCACCGAGATGAGCGGCGTTAGTGCGTTGTAAAGACCATCGCGCACGGAAGGTTTATTACCTGCGAGCAAATGGCGCAGATAATAAATCACCACAAGAATTGTAATTGCCGAAAAGAGGAAGGCGAAGACCTGCTGAACCTCACTCATGCCCTTCGTGAGACCGCCGGTTGTCACGGTCGAAATGAGAAGCAGGCCGGATTTTGCCACACGGCCAATCTCGCCATACTGCAATAATTCGCTCGTCTCATCGATACTGTCCTGAACGGTCTGATAGGTATTCTCGTTCATTAAACCAACAAACACCATGTTTAGGAAGACGATGATTAGCAATAGCCCACCAAAGAGTTTCCAGTTTTTGCAAATAATTTTGAGCGTAGTCCAGGCATGCGAAACGAGGCCTGGCGTGCGAAGCGGACGCATATAATCCTCGCGATAGCTGCGCTTGAAAGAATGATGTAATTTCAGACGTGCGCGTTTCTTGTCCCAGATTTTCTCACGGGTCGCAAGGAATGACTCTTTCATTGTTTTGCGAGGTTTTTTCGTCTTACTTTTTTCCATTTTCGAGCCTTTCTATACGCGCATCCAGAGACGGGTGGGTTGCAAACAATTTACTGATTACGGATTTTTTGAGTGGACCGTCAATGAAAAGCGCCTCGGCAGCAACGTTTTGCTGACGCATTGGGCGATGGTGAGTATCGAGCTTGCGCAAAGCATTAATCATATCGTCATTGCTAGTCATACTCGCAGCGCTGGCATCGGCAAGGTATTCACGCTGACGTGAAACAGCAAGACGAATCATCGTCGCAACGATTGGCGCAAGAATAATCGTAAATAAGGCGAAAAGCACGCCGACTGGCGAGTTATCCTCTTCGTCGCGATTATTCCAGAACAACATACGGAGGCCGAGATCAGAAATCATACCAACGACTGCAGCAAGACCAAAGACAATCATGCCGACGCGAATATCATAGTTCTTGACGTGCGACATCTCGTGCGCCATCACGGCTTTGAGCTCCTTGTCGTCCATAATTTCGAGAAGACCCGAGGTCGCGGCGACGCAGGAATGGGCCGGATCGCGACCAGTCGCAAAAGCATTTGGCGCTGGTTCGTCCATAATATAAACCTTTGGCATCGGGAGATTGTTTTCGCTCGCGAGTTGCTCAATAATTTTGTAGTAACGTGGGTTCTCGGTCTTTTCGATTTGGCGTGCACCGGTGCCCATGAGGGCGATACGGTCAGCAAAGAAATACTGAATAAAGGCATAAACCGCCGCCACGATTGCGACGGTAATTAAAATACCCGGACGATTATAGATCCAAGCAAAAATTCCGCCGATAAGCGAAATGAAAGCCACAAAAACAATGATAATCAAAATAGTGTTGCGTTTATTCTGCGCGATTTGCTTGCGCATTGTGGTCGCCATATACAATATTATACCACAGATTAACGCCCGATTTAACAGAGGTAATCTCGTCGCAAATCTCTAAAAAAGACCCTGCAGTACTGCGGGGTCTTTTTGAAGGATTAAGCTTTGAACGCTATCTTGTAGAGCTGCTCAGCGTAGGGCAACTGCTCATGTTTACGAATTACTTCGCCGGTTGCCTTAATGATTTTGGAGAGATCCTTTTTATATCTCAACCAGAAGAATACAAAGATTTCTATCACAGAATCGTAATCCATCCCTTCGCCAAGGCCTTGGCCGATGTCGATATAGCGAGTTCGTCCAATCGCCAGTTTTTCGACTTTTCCGCCAATCTCGGGACGAAGTGGAGCGTAGTAATCGTCGTGCGGACCGTCATTATGAACCTCGCCGGACATTCCCTGCTTAAACGAGAACGCCCTGATGTAGTGGTCATAATACTGTTCCTTACCGCGGCCAAAACGGCGATAAACCGACTCCAGCAAATGGATATCATATAATCCGGGAACCCTAACCTTGCCATACAAATACATCGACATAAAAGTCTCTGCCTGGGTAGCAAGATCTTTCTTGAAATCGTCCAAACTGTTTACCTTGATTGCTCTTTTTCCTTTCAAGAGAATCACTTCCTTCCTTTTCGTAATGTACGCCTAATAGCTTGCATTATTATAGCATAATCACTGCAAATAGTCAATGGCATGAAGCTTGCATTGTTATACCACGGATCGATGCTTGTTTTTACGGGGGTGACTATAAAAAAGACCCCGCACCGCGGGGTCTTAAATTGTTCTAGGTGTAGTCGCTCGATAAATAGCTATTATAGAGATCTTCGCCATATACAGTAGCTTCAATTTCCTTATCGGTGCTATCGTCATCGCCGAAACACCTATCCCAAACTGCCGATTCGATATACTCCTTGAGTTTTGCGATGGCCTTATCGACATCTTTGCCTACCACAAGGTAGAAGCATGCCACAATTGACCAAACCGCATCCATGACATAGGATGTTGCATCAGAGTAGCGGGGGATACATATGAGCGTCCTATTCGCAAACAAGGCATCTTCGCGTTCCTTGAGTTCCGGATGCTTTTTGCTAATTCGGATAAAACCATACTCGCCCCAATTATTATGCTCGACATCGCAAAAGTTGTCATAAAGATTGAAGTACACATATTCACCAGGTCTACTATCAAATCTAAAATAAACTGACTTCAATGCGCCCTTGAGCGATGGAGTACTATCGGCCGTTTCCCTGAGTTCAACGGCGAGATCACGAAGTTCGTCCACAAATTCGCAAATCTCGCTGCGACGCGCGGCCGTTCTTTCCTCCAGGGCCTTCTCACTCTCTCTAACCATGTCTCTACGAGACGCAAGCTCCTTCTGGGCCTTATTAAAAAGACCTTCGAGCTCCAATCTTCCTGCTTTGTCCAAACAAATCACCTCATTTCTTTTCGTAATGTGCAGTCCTAAAACTATCCTAATTATATAATAATTGTTAGTTTTGTCAAAGCATGAGCATGAAAAACCGGCCCTACGCGGGCCGGATTATCTGTTTTAGGACTACTGCTTTAAATATAAGCCATAAAGTACGTCATTAATGATGGTGCCGCTATTCAGTTCTGTTCTTCCGGCAAAAATCTTCATCATCTCATCAATCGACTGCTTCATGTCGTTGTTCTGGCGATAGAAATAGCAGAAAACGTAGACGAAGAGATTTTCATCGCAATAACCGCTGACTTCTATTACCTTGCCTTCTTCGCCAATGATTGCCTTGACGAGCGCCTCATAGTTGGGGTCGCCCTTAACGACATAAGATATCGGTTTATACTGGTCCCATAAGCCGGTGTCATTATTGGGTGAACCGTCTTTGTACCTAAAATAGAAAGCGGGGTAGTATTTATGAACGACATTATTGTCGCTTCTAGAGCTTTTCCATTTCTCAACCCTCTTCACGAAGATAGTGCTCAATTCGCCGAGTTCCCGTCCGCCATCTACGTTCAACACTTCGCCCATGAAGCGTTCCGAATAGCTAATAAGATCCTCGCGAAATTTACTGATACTTTCGTTGCGTTGCTTGTTTATTATCTTATTTTCCTGCTTTTTTGCAGCAACTTGCTCCTCGAGCTTCGCGAGCTCAGCATCACTGTTCTTGCACTGCTCCTCGATAGCAATAGCATCTTTATTGTCCAACAAACAAATCACCTCTTTTCTCTTCAAGCGAATTATCTGCAAGAGCGATGGCATACAGGTCGCCCTTATACGCCAAACTTCCCTCATGACTGCATTTTTCTATCGAATAGTCAGGATTTTTTGCTGAGTTTTCGACAAAATCCTTGAACTTTTCGACTGCCAACCGAATATCTTCTCCGGATTGACGATAGAAGAAGGCCATAATTATGTCCTTGTCGCCAATAAAAGAATCCCAGGAGTGACTACGTAAGTACGGGAAAAATATGAGAGTCTGATACGAAAAAAGAGCCGTCTCATATTTTTCCAAGTCCGGGTGGTCTCTACTAATAACGACGAAATTACTGCCATCATGTTTCCAGTTAGCGTCTTTCAGGATTGTCTCTGCCGAAACCGAATACTCGAGATAGCGATAATACCAAGCCTGCGGCATAAATGTGTCGGCGTCCGCCCACTTGATAATCACACTGCTCAATACGTTAGTTACGGCGGGATCACTGTACAATTTACCTTTGAAAACGTTATCGAAGTAATCATTAATATCTTCCCAGTATTCCTCGATCATACGCGACCGTTCGCCACTGAGTTCATCGAATAGACCCTTCTTTTCACTAAGCTTCTTGGCCGTGGAACTAACCTGTTTTTGGGCAGAATTATAATCTGCCTCAAGTTTTCTTGCTGCTGCTAAATCCAAACAAATCACCTCATTTCTTTTTGTAAATGTGCGGTCCTAAAACAATGAGATTATTATACCATAATCTATACCGCTCGTCAAAACGCAGGCATGAAAAACCGGCCCGAAGGCCGGTGTAGGTTTTTAGGACAAGCTATAAAGGTACTTAGCGACTTGTTCGTCAAAGCCAAAGTCGCAGTATGACTTCAATTTCTTGTTTGTCTCGAGGATTTCTTTAAGCTTACTAATTGCACGAGTAGCATCATGATCCTGACGATAGAAATACGCAAAGATAAGCATCAATGCTTCATCAAGGTTCATATGAGACCCATCGTCATAGACGAACCCATCTCCAAGATCAATGAGGGTTCCACTACCAACAATAGTCGACTCTATGCGATTAAAAAGACTGCGGCTAGCCGTTTCGATCTTCGCGCACTCTACAATTTCATTCTGACACATGCCAGAGGCAACAACCATCTTGAAACAAAAAGCCTTCTCATATATGGCGTGGCTCCATTTTTCGTC
>JAFYZJ010000035.1 GCA_017548735.1 Candidatus Saccharimonadota bacterium
ATGTGGGTTGTAGCTGCCGACCTGAGCGACGATACGACCCGAAAGAGGGTGACGTTGCGCTTCTTGGACGACTATCCGATAAAGCGGTAAAGCTTTACGGCCATTACGCTGTAAGCGAATCGCAAGCATAATACTCCTTTAAAAATTAATACTTTCGCTATTATATCTTATTTTTGGTTATTTATCAAGAGAAATACCGGACTTTTTATATTTGCGAATTGCTTCGCCGGCCGCCTTGGTCTGAGCTTCTTGTTTGCTATGGCCAACACCGGTCGAAACGAGATGGCCTTTAACGTAAACACCTAGAGTGAAAGTCTTGTCGTGATCTGGGCCTTCTTCTTTCATAACGACATAGTCCGGAGTCGTACCTTCGTGATGCTGGACGAGCTCCTGAAGATAAGATTTCGAATCGCGCCACGATTCCGTTTCAAGGATATCGTTAATGCGCGTAAGGCTGTTTTTCTTGATGAAATCTTCAGCGGCCTTATAGCCCTGATCGAGATAAATTGCACCAATGATTGCTTCGTAACAGTCTGCCATGATGACATGATGTGCGCGTTCGGAACCGTTCTTCTCGCCCTTGCTGAGACGAACGAGTGGTGCATAGCCGAGCTTCTCGCCAGAATCGGCGTTTGCTTCGGTATTCACGAGCGCAGCGCGCCAAGCCGTCATAATACCTTCTGGCTCATCGTAGTTCTTGAATAAGAAATCCGAGGAAACGAGCTCAAGGACAGCATCGCCGAGGAACTCGAGACGCTCATTGTGCTCCTGCGCGGAAGCGCGGTGCTCGTTAATATATGAGCGGTGCGTAAGTGCAGTGATTAGAAGATTGATATCATTAAACTCAAAACCGAGTTTTTCTTTTGCAAATGCTTTATATTCGTCAATTTGCTCTTTGTTCATTACAATTCCCCACTACGAATCTTTTTCTTTGCAATCAACATCAGCTTTTCAATATCGGCGTATTCGATTGCATCGAGCGCGTCGGCAAAGCTAAACCAGCGAATGCCATTCATCCATTTTTCCTTGGTTGGGCGCTCATTCTTGTCAACCGACTGAACGAGATAAACCTGCGTCGTCATGAGGACAAGCTTCTCGAGACGGCGATATTTGAAATGGATCTTGCCGAGCCAAGTCAAAACCTCGACGTTCTTGAGGCCAGATTCCTCGCCAATCTCGCGAACAGCAGTCTGCTTGGCAGTCTCGCCTGGTTCGATATGGCCTTTTGGAATCGTCCAGCGGTTCTTGCTATCTTGGATTAAAAGAATCTCGATATCACGCTCGTCTGGCGTCATGCGAAAAACGATACCGCCAGCGGTCGGTTCGCGCACAATTTCCTTGATTTCAGGCTTTTTGCGCAAAACTACCTGACGCAGTTTTTCATGAATCGGTTCTTTGTAAGTCTGAGTTGGAAGCGCTTCTGGCACTTTATAGCCATTGCGCTGCTTCGGTGCGCGGGGAGCGTTACGGCGGCTCGCGCGGTTATTAGGCTTCCTTGACGTCGGCCTCTTTGCTTTCGTCTTCGGAATCTTTTTGTTCTGCATGCTTTGGTTGTTCCTCTCCACCGATATTTCGGTAAGCAGTACCAAGTACGCCATTGATGAACTTCGAAGAGTTATCCGAGCCAAAGGCCTTTGCTAATTCTACGGCTTCATTGATCGCCACTTTTGGCGGAACCGTATCTTTGCAACGAGTTAATTCATAAAGACCAATTCTGAGGACATTGCGGTCAACAGAGGAAATACTAGAAATTGGCCACTCTGGCGCCATCGGCTGAAGCTCCTTGTCGAGCTGCTCCATTTCATCAAAAACACCGTGAGTTAAGGCGTGTACAAAATCCACGTCCCCTAGTGCTTTAGCGTAGGGTTCAATATTTTTTGCGACGATACTATCGATATCGGCCGAGGTGTCGCCCGCCTTACTACGGAATTCGTACTCATACAGACTCTGTAGCGAGATAATTCTGCCGAGATGTCGATTGCTTGCCACGTTAATTTGCCTCCCTAATTATTTTTCTTTTTTGTCAGTCTTTTTGCAGTTTTTCTTGCAAGCGGAGACCTTAAGATTTGGGGTCTTCTTTGCGGTTTCGAACGCCTTTACTGGCGAATGCTTGTTAACACTACGAGCAAGCTTAAGACGCAAATGACTGCGGCGAAGGCCGGTCTTACGAGGGCTGCTCTGCTTTTTTGGTTCAGGCATGTAAAAATGCTCCTTTGATTAATAATAGATACTTTGCCATATATCTTACTATATTTTTAGGAGTTTTACAAGACATAAAAGCGACAGACGCTTATGCTATAATTATTTTTATGAAGATTCAGAAGGGACGGGTGCGTGCACGCACAATTATTAGTTGCGCAATTGCCTTACTTTGCATTGCTGGAATCGGTTATTCCGGTTTTAAAATCATCGAATGGAAAATTGATTCTAACAAGACCGCAGCGCAGACCGAGCAGATCAACGAATTGACGAAGATTAACGAAGTTGAGGACGATGATAATACCGAAGTCATCGCGAGCGACGAGGGCGAAGAGAGCCTCTACCGAAAATTCATCAAAATGAGCTTAATTGATGTCGATTATTCCGAGCTCCGCAAGATTAATAACGAAGTCGCGGGCTGGGTACAGGTGAAAGGAACAAATATTAATTATCCGTTCGTAAGCAATGGCAATAATGATTACTATTTGACGCATTCCTTCGATAAGAGCTATAGCCGCGCAGGTTGGGTTTTCTCCGACTTCCGCAACAAGCTCGATGGTACCGACAAAAACACCATTCTCTATGCTCACGGTCGCTATGACGAAACAATGTTTGGGACCTTACGCAATATTCTTTCGAGC
>JAFYZJ010000036.1 GCA_017548735.1 Candidatus Saccharimonadota bacterium
AAGCATACAATTTCCTTATTAACGTTTTCTTAATTATAGCAATTTCATCTCTTCTACCTCATTAAAACCATCATACGAGGAGGATTTACGGAGGCTGCTGCCGAGTACAAAGCGGCGCTCGCCCGTAAAGACGGGCCGAGCGAACGCTGTGCCTCCAAGTATGATGGATTTATAGAGGTAAATGAGATATAATAGCCGGTATGAAAATTCTCGGCATCGAATCTTCGTGCGACGAAACCGCCGCAGCCGTAATTGAGGACGGACAGAAAGTCTTGTCCAATGTTGTCGTGTCCCAGATCGACATTCATGCCGAATATGGTGGCGTGATTCCAGAAATTGCCGCCCGCAGCCACATCGAAGCCGTCAATCCGGTCATCGAAAAAGCTCTCAAAGACGCTGGCGAAACGCTCGATTCCATCGATGCCATCGCCGTCACCCACACCCCAGGTCTCGTTGGTAGTCTCATGGTTGGCACCCTCGCCGCGCGCACTCTAGCCATCCTTCACGACAAGCCGTTCTACCCTACCCACCACCTCAAATCCCACATTTACGCCAACTGGCTTAGCGGTTACAATCCCGAATTCCCTCTTCTCGCCGCCGTCGTTAGCGGTGGCCACACCCAGATTATCTACATGAAAAGCCACGATCATTTCGATATTATCGGCAGCACTCGCGATGACGCCATCGGCGAATGTTTTGATAAGGTCGCCAAAATCCTCGGCCTTCCCTACCCTGGCGGCCCAAATATCGCGAAATTAGCCGAAAATGGCAATTCAGACCGCTACAAACTGCCTATCCCGCAGGTAGACGCTTATGATTTCTCGTTTAGCGGCCTTAAAACGGCCGTCTTGCGCGCTGTTCAGCACGAACTGGGAAAAGACATCTCTACGCCATCAACCGAGCTTAAATCGCTTCTCACGAGCCAGCAGAAGGCAGATTTCGCGGCCAGTTTCCAGAAAACTGCTGTCAAAATCCTCATCAACAAGCTCCAAAAAGCCCTTAACGATTACCCTGAAGTAAAATCCATTCTCCTTGCTGGCGGCGTTTCCGCCAACCAGCTTCTCCGCGAAGAACTCCACAAAGCCTTCGATAATCAGTGCCAAGTATTCGTTCCAGAATTCAAATACAGCACCGACAACGGCGCCATGGTCGCATCCGCCGCTTACTACTCAATTCAGGCCGGAGAAAAACCGAGCGATCCATACGCGCTCGATATTTCCCCTCGCTCAATTATTTGCTAGCTTCAACTTTGCGCACAACTTTCGTCTGACGTTTGCGAATCTTTTTCGCACCATCACGCACAAAATTACGCACGCTGCGAAGCGCATTCAGCCCCGCCTTTTTCGTCTGATTGAGGCGGTATTTTCCTGGCTGCAAAATCAGACGGAAGCCACCCACGTATTCCTCAATATCCACGCCAAAGCCGCTCTTGAATTCAAGCAACTTGTTATTCTCCGTAAAGTCGCCGTCGATACCGTAAAAATTCGCGCGCTTCACGCCTCGCGCCAAACAATCCTCAAGTAGCCAATCCTGCAAATAAGTCATGCCATTCAGCTTCTTGTAGCGCTGCGTCGTGCCAGAAATAAAGCTCACGACTTCGTTCGGATGATAAATCAAAATACGACCGGCCACCACCGCTTTATCTTCTTTGCGGCGCGCCACGATGAAGCGCGTATTGTCACCCCATGCGTCCCACATCCACTCGTAATAAGAGAGGTAGCGGCTCACCACGCCATTCTTGTGATTACTCTGATCTACCGCCTCGGCCAGCATCGGAATTTCCGACTTATCGGTAAGTTCATAAACTTCAAGTTCTGGGCTAATCTTGCGCAATTTGTTACGCACGTTCTTTTTGTAGCTCGCGCGCACTTCGTCAATCGTCTTTAAGCCACGCAAGTTCTTCACTGCCATCCAACGATTTGCTTTGTTTTCAAGCTCAACCGTCCGGCCATAATAGCTAAAACCAGCGTCCGCGAAAATCTTTTCCAGCTTTGCGCCATCGAGACTCTTCACGACCTCGCCTTTGCAATCGCGAATCGCAAGCAAGGCTGGCGGAAATACTTCTAGTGATATAAAACCGTGGTTCTTTGCAAAATCAACGACACCCTTAATCCAAAACTTCACCAACTTCGTGTCGGAATAATCCATAATTGGCCCGAGCTGCACGAGCGCCTCTTTGCCACGCTCCATCAGCAAACAGCCAGCGACTACCTTTTTCTCATCTTTCACGCCCAACAAAAAGACATTCCAGCCCATTTTGCGGCGGAGTTCTGCCCTTTCAGCCGATTGGAAAAAGTTACCACAAGCCTGCTTGCGCTCAAATTTTCTGAATTCGTCGTCTGTTAATTCCACAAAATTCATAGGTCTATTATACCCCAACGAGCACATGCGGTATAATCTAGTTATGAATTATGAGGAGTCGTGTGAAGCGATTCGCAAGAAGCTTGCGACGCTTTCTGATACTAACGCTGAAGATTGGCATCTCTGTCTCAAGGCCCGTTTTGGCATGGCCTTGGTTTTCGAAGCTATCCGCGACGTCCTCGGCGACGGCGAAGTTATCACCACGCCGTACACTTGTATTACCTCAATCAACCCTATTCTCGTCGCAGGTCTCACCCCTGTTTATCATGATATCGACAAGACAATTCTTAGTACCGGCAAACCGGACGACAAGCTCTGCAAAGGTAAGACGAAAGCCATTGTCATGCAACACACGCTCGGCATTATTGGCGATAAAACCAGTCTTCGCAAATACGCCGACAAGCACAAATTAATCCTCGTCGAAGATTCCGCTCACTGTGTTACCCGTTTTGCACGCGATAAGGACAATAAAATCCTCGCCGACATTTCCGTCCACTCGTTTGGCGTCGAAAAAGTCCTCACCGGATCGAAGTTCGGTGGTGCCATTTATATCAATCCTGAACTCAAAAAGAAGAATCCCGACCTCTATATTCGTATCGTCGAAAAGTTCGACCGCCTCAAGCAGCCAGACCATTTCATGGCCTTCCGCGTCCGTACCTACCGTCTCAATAATGCCATCATTCAACGCCTCCATGGTCGCCTTCGCCGCGGCTTCCGCAACTTCGAAATCAAGGCCGGTTTACTCGAACCGCCAATCTACCCATTCGAACAAGACGGCCAACAGGATGAGCCACAAGCAACGAATAAATATATCAACGAGCGCATACTCCAGCAGCTTGGCAATCTCAAGCCAAACTATATCCGCCGCAGCGCCAATGTCGATCTCTATCGCAATAAACTTCAATCCAAGCACTTCACGAAAGTCACCAAAATTCACGAGCCGCTCCTCGCTTACCCTATCCTCTTTAATGATGCAAATAAAGCCAACGAAGCCTACGATATGCTCTCTTCACAGGGATATTTCATCCGCCGCTGGTACACGCCGCTTCTCTATCCTGGTCCAAACTCGCTTAAAATCTATCGTTATGATCCGAAAAAAGTCCCAGTTGCCGAGGACATTAGCACACGCGTACTCTGTCTCCCAACCGATTTGCCAGTAATTGAAACGACGAAAATCATACGCGCCCTTACCGATCCAGTTGCCAAAGAAAAGAAAAAGTAATATATCACCGCGCGCATAAAATGAAGCCACATTTTTTACAGTCTAGAGAATGGGAAGCTTTTCAGAAAGCCGAAGGCTTCGAAATTTTTCGCGAGAAAGGCGAAAATTACGAATTTATGGCCATTTTAAAGCCAACCAGCCTCGGAAATTACCTTTTTCTCCCTTATGGACCGACTTTAAAGGATAAAAAAGCCCTAAAATCCTCAATTTCCGCAATCAAAAAACTCGCAGCCGCCAAAAATTGCATTTTTGCCCGCATTGAGCCAACAATCCCCTTCTCCGCGGCCGAAATGAAAAAAATTGGCGCCAAAAAATCGCACCATATCGACCCGGAACACACCTGGATCCTCGATTTGCCAAAAACCGACGCCGAAATTTACGAAATAATCGGCAAAAATAAGGCTCGCGCCCATAAAAACCGCGCCCAAAAAGGCATATCTGTGCGCACTAGCAAAAATCCGGCAGAAATGGAAATTTTCTTCAAATTTTACGAAGAAGTCGCGAAAAAAGACAATTTTCAAACAAACGAACGCAATTACCTAAAAAATCAGCTAAAATACGACTTCGCGACCCTTTATATCGCGGAATTTACAGATGAAAACGACAAAAAAATCCCAATTGCGGCAACTATCATGTACACCGGCAAAGACGCCTGCTACTACGCCTACGCCGGCGCCGATTACGAATTTCGCAAAAAAGAAGGCGGCGCCATTTTGCTCACTCAAATGCTCATGGATGCCCGCGCGGCCGGAAAGAAATTTTTCGATTTTTGGGGCATAACCACCTCAGAAAACCCAAAAGACCCCTGGTACGGCTTCACGAAATTCAAAAAATCCTTCGGCGGCCGCCAAATCGACTATGCCGGCACCTACGACATCCCAATAAACCGCAAAAAATACACCCTTTATTCCCTACTCCGCCCAATCAACAAATTAAAGCGAAAAATCACGCGCCACTAATAAGTTTCGCAGTAACAGCGCCCGCTATCCAAGCAGGCCCGTTTTTCTTCCTCAATCGGAGGCATACAATCAATGCCGCGACGGGTTGCATTTTCGGCCATATCAAAATAATTAATAAAAAATGCCGCAATACCGAGAGACAAAATAACCGCAATTACGATAAAAAACTCAGATATTTTCACTTTTCCACCTTTCTATTGAAATCATCCAAATCAAATAAGGACCGCTTCCCTTCATCGATCATTTTCTGCGCCTTTTTCAGCAATTTTTCAAGGCCAACCTCAGAATTTGCCGAGCCAATATGCTCCGTCCTCACGACTTCCCCGCCCCGCTTCCAGCAAACCTGCACGCCAGTTGCGCCACTTCCGGTCTTGAACTTCCGAATAAATGCCATATTTACACAGATTTTAACATTTAAACACAAGTTTTTGCACCATTTTGCCCTATTTTAACCATAAACATCATCATATCCTTAACAACCTCTTGCATTAGCATCCCGCTTATGCTACAATGAAAGTATCAAACGAGATGGATCGTTTGGTAGGTTAGACACGGAACGTATGGGTATACATTACGCAACATATTTCTGATTGTGTCAAATTTCACGTGAAACTGAAAGGCCACATTTTGTGGTCATTTTTCATGTGAAAATTGCATACTTACGGGGGTGGGGCAGGGAATTAGGCAAATAAATACCTATAACAAATACGCCAAAATATAGCCTACCTTTACAGATAAGAATATGGTATAATATCACCTATGAAATTCAGCAAAGCTTATGAACCAAACCAATTTGAACCAGATATCTACGCTCTCTGGGAAAAATCCGGTGCATTTGCACCTACAAACAAAAAAGACGCTAAAAGCTACACAATCGTCATGCCACCACCAAATGCAAACGGTAACTTGCACATTGGTCATGGCCTCACAATCGCGCTAGAAGATATTCTTACGCGCTATCATCGTCTCAAGGGCGATAACACCTGGTATATTCCAGGCGCCGATCATGCTGGATTTGAAACTTGGGTGGTTTACGAGCGTAGGCTAGAGGCAGAGGGGAAGACCCGTTTCGATTATTCCCGAGACGACCTCTACGAACAGGTTTGGAACTTCGTTCACGAACAACGTGGCAACATGGAGCTTCAGCTGAGGGCTCTCGGCGCATCTTGTGACTGGGACAGTCTTACATTTACGCTCGACCAAAAAGTCGTCGACACCGTCTATAATACTTTCGAAAAGCTCTGGAAACAGGGTCTCATCTATCGCGGCGTCAAGCTCGTCAACTTCTGTACGAAGCACCAAACCGCCTTTGCTGATATCGAAGTTACTCACAAAGACGAAAAGGGCAAACTTTGGGAAATCGCCTATCCACTCGTCAAGCCAAAGGATGGCATAGAAGAAATTATCGTCTCGACCACTCGCCCAGAAACTCTTCTCGGCGATACCGCTGTCGCTGTTAACCCAGAGGATAACCGCTACAAGAACATAATTGGCGAGAAAGTCAAACTACCACTTACTGACCGTGAAATTGAAATCATCGCCGACGAACACGCCGATCCAGAATACGGCACGGGTGTTGTAAAAATTACACCAGCCCACGATCCGAACGACTACGAAGTCGGCCAGCGTCATAATCTCGAAATGATTACCGTCATCGGTTTCGACGGCAAAATGACCGCAGAAGCCGGTGCTAACTATGAAGGTCTCAGCACCACCGATGCCCGCCAAAAAGTCCTTGGCGACCTCGAAGATCAAGGCTTACTCCGCGGCGAACAGGACCTCGTCCACTCCGTTGGCCACTGCTACAAATGTAACACCGTCATCGAACCGCTCCTCAGGGAACAGTGGTTCATCGATGTTAAGCCACTCGCCGAACGCGCTATCAAAACGCTCGAGGCAAACAAGATTAAGTTTCACCCGGCAAACAAGAAGCGCGCCCTCATCAACTATCTAAAGAACCTCAAAGACTGGAACATTTCACGTCAGATTCCATGGGGCATCCCAATTCCAGCCTTCCAGAACGTCGACGACCCAACCGACTGGATCTTCGACAAGCGCGTCGACCAGCAAGAAATCACCAAGAATGGCAAGACTTACCGCCGCGACGAAGATACCTTTGATACATGGTTCAGCTCCGGCCAGTGGCCAGTGATTACCACTAGCGACCGCCCACAGCACTATCCAACCAGCGTCATGGAAACCGGCGCCGACCTCCTATTCCCATGGGTCAGCCGCATGATTATGCTCGGCCTCTACAACACCGACGAAATCCCATTCGAAGACGTCTACATGCACGGCATGGTGCTCGATGAAAAGGGCCAAAAGATGTCCAAATCCAAGGGCAACGTGATTAACCCAATCGAAATCGTCACCCAGTATGGCTCCGACGCATTGCGCCTTGGCCTCATCGCAAGCCGCAGCGCCGGTGTCAACCAAGCCTTCAGCAGCAGCAAGGTTATCGCTAGCCGTAACCTCTGCAACAAGCTCTGGAACGTTGCCCGCTTCATCCAAGACATGGTCGACAACAGTGCCGAGCAGGGCAACAAAGCCGCTGATAACTACGGCGAAGACTGGATCTGCCGCGAAATCAACAAGACCAACAAGGAAATCCAGAAGCTCGTCAGCAATTACCGCTTCGCCGAAGCCGGTGACGCAATCTACGATCTCATCTGGAATAAGTATGCTGACTGGTTCCTCGAAGGCGAGAAGCTCTGGAAGAACACCGAGCTTCTCAAGACTACCCTCGAGCAGATTCTCATCATGCTCCATCCATTCGCCCCATTCGTAACTGAAACGATTTGGCAGGCACTTAGCTGGACTGAGGGTATGGCCATGACGCAAACATGGCCTGAGACGCTCAAATTCGACGCTAAACGCGCCGCAAAGTTCGAAGAGCTAATCTCTATCATCACGAACATCAGAAGCCACTTCCAGAGCCTCCCAGGCGCTGGTAGCTATCCAATCGCTTTCTACGACGATAAGCTCGTCTATGATAACCAGCTCTTGCTCCAGCACTTCACCAAGGCGCCAGGCGTCCCAGAAATCAAGCCAGAAGACGCCAAGGGTCTTCACCTTGCAATTGCCGGTCACCCAAATATCTACCTCGAGATTCCAGAGGATATCCACGCCAAGTACAAGGCCAACCTCGAGGATCGCATCTTGAAGCTCGGCCAGGAAATCAACACGCTCGAGGCTCGCCTCCGTAATCCAAACTACGTCAAGAAGGCACCAAAGGAGCTCGTCGACGAAACCAAGTCTCAGCTCGAGACCAAATCCAAGCTTCTCGAAGACATGAAAGCAGAATTCGCTCTCGTCTAGCAAACAACAAAAGAGCAGGCCAAAAACCCTGCTTTTTTGCTGCGCCTCTTGACTTTTTATCGCGTTTGTGCCATAATCGAAGAACCGTTTGAGGCGTACATTCATGAGTTCAGGGTTTCCAGTCAGGGGGTGATAACATGAGGGAAATTTTGAATAATGCAGGAAGAACAGTAATCAAGGCATCGGTCAGCGAAGAGACCGGAACCGTAAAAGTATTTTTTGACTACCGACTCTATAAGAGAGCGGCCAAAGAAGAAGCCGTGAAGCATGAAATTGTTAATAGACTCCGCGGCATTATGGCTTCTGGTCTGATTTCGGAATTTAGCCTTGAGAGATTGAGCGATGGAGAAATCGATATCTTCTACAATCCGCTCTGTCACAAGATTGACGAGCTCGAGCCACCGCTCAATAAGCTCATACTGTTTATCGACAAGAGTGCGGAATCCTAAGGTTCCGCACCTTTTTTAGGCATTAGCATCTTGACATTTTAAGACATTTATGCTAAAATAAAGGCAATATCTTTCACTCAATGAACAAGGAGGTGGTGTTATGGGTGAAATTTATCGCATCATACCAGTAAATGACAGGCCATATGAGTGGGCGCTCAAGCAGCTGAAGCGTTATTTTCCGAGGCCGACAGCTTTCAAGCTTGACGACCTCGATAAATTCGACGGCGATCCGGATGCTACGATCTCAATCTTCCACAAGGAAAACCATGGAAAGAACGAGCCGGACATTATTCGCGTCGTCTGGAACGCAGACGGCGGCTTCAAGTACAGCGTCCTCGTAAACTACGACGAAATCAAGGCGAAATACCCGGGAATCGTCAAGCTTTACGAACAGAATGGCCTGCAGGCATACAACGCAGCTCTGCGTCATCATGAGCAAGACGAAAAAGCAGGTTACACTTGCCTCAACGATGACTTAGAGAAATACGTTCGCCAAGAAAAGGCTACTGGATGATTTTAGCGCTCCCCAATATAACGGGGGGCGCTTTCATTTTACTCTTGACAAAATGCTTAAGGTTTGCTATAGTAGCAGTATTGGGTATCTAAAATAAAAACAACAAAACAAAAATGGAGACATCCACATGCCAGAAGCAGAACCAAAAGCAAACAATGAAGAAAACCCAAATACCGGTTGGGACAATATGGTAGAAGGCTCCCAGTCCGCCCTTACTAACGAACAAGAAGCCGCTCAGGCTAAGTTCACCCGCGAAGTTTTCACCCGCGATGGCTTTAAAGAGACAATCACTGCTGACTCGCAGGAAGAGCTCGACGACGCAGTCAAATCCTTCCACGAGGCCGAACGCGACCGCTGGGCACAATAATCTAGCTATTCAAAAAATAAAGGAGCAGCTTGACTGCTCCTTTTTGATTAGAACGCTAACTTCGCCTGAATCTCTTTAAACTCGTCTTCGGTCAACTTTAGCGTGCGACCGTATTCCCAAGTCTCATCATAAGGCATCAGATGCACGTGAGCGTGCGGCACGTCCGTGCCGATCACCTTCATCAAAGTCCGGCGGCCGGAAACCTCTTCCATACGCGCTGCGACTTTTTTGACGCTCGCCCAAAGCGCATGATAATCCTCGTCCGAAAGCTCATAAATCTTATCGACCTCAACCTTCGGAATCACCAAAGTATGGCCCTTGCTTTCCGGATTAATATCCAAGAACGCGAGAGTCTTATCGTCTTCATAAACCTTATAGCAGGGAATTTCACCCGCGACAATCTTCGAAAAAATGCTTGCCATAAATACTCCTTTCCTCTATTTTATTATTTTTTGCAAATCTTGCTCGCAATTCGCTCGAGCACTAGGGTTGCCGTCAACACGAAAATCGGCACAAACACAATCAGATAGCGCGCCCGCGCCTCGAAGAGCATGTTAAACAGAATAATGCCAATCAAGGAAATCGCCAAAACTGTCATATGGCGATCTTTTTTGAGGAACAAACATAGACCGCAAAGGAGCAACACTACTAGCCATACCGCCTGCTGCACTGCTGCAAGCACTGGATACTTATTGCCGGTCTCATAAAATACGTCGCGCAAGAATGGCCCCATCTTCACATTGCGAATGTCATACATCACCGAGCCGTACGTGCCCTCCGTCGCCCACGCAAATGTGCCATCATTAAACACTGTCAGCGCTTTCTTCTTGCTATGCTCGAGCAAGCCAGAAACGCCAAACTCATTCAAACGTCGCTTAATTTCCTCTTTTTGGCCCGCCGTACGCGCCGCCTTGTCCGTCCCAAAGCTATCCGTAAAAATCACGTCTCTCAGAGCGTACACGCCATTCGTGTCTTTATTCAGGCCCATCATCACTAGATGAAGCGGCCCCACGTCAAAGTCCTTCGTCACCTCAATCTTTGTCAGGCTAAACAACGCCGGAAAAGCGAGCATCGAAATCAACATACTGAGAACCAGCGCCGCGCCACCCTTCGCCATCTCTTTCAGGCGAATTGTCTCTTTCTTCATGATACCGAAAATCACTTCGCCGCCAAGAATCGCAATCGTCATAATCGCTGCGCTCGGCTTCGTCTTGTAGCCCCAATACGTAAGAAGACCAATCAGCGCCCACCACAGCCAACGCCGCTTCTCGGAGTCATCCTTCTTGAGATATACGAAGTAAATAATCACAGGGAAGCAAACCGCCAACATGTCCGTATACGGCACGTTAATCCAGCCCGACAGAGCGAGCAGAACGACAAACATTCCCCAGCCGAGATACGAAAACGCCTTCGATTTTGTCTTACGGAAAATGATTCTAAACAGCAAATTGCCCGTAATAACAAGCAGTAAGACCTGCAAGCCAACGAGCACCATGATGCCTTGCTCGCCACTCACGATGCCGAAAATCCGGTTCACCTTGAGCAAGAACGCCTCGAGCAGTAGTAAGAACTGCTGATTCGGCCAGCTCGAGAAATACGAACTCTGAAATGCACTCTCGCCCGGTTCAAACATCTCGTACGAAACGCGCTGCGCACTATCGAACACCGTACCAACATCCCAACCTGGGTGGAAGCAGGTATTGAGTGTGACGTAAATTAACCCAATAAACAGCACTACTGACAAGATATTAATGCCTTTGTAGCCCTTCTTTTTAAAAATCTTCAGCTTGTTCTTTTTTGCCAAAAACGCCAGGCCGCCAATCAATGCCCCCGCAATCAAAAGCAGTACAATATTCGGCAACAAAAACTCTACTTTACGGTTATACTCGCTACCGCAAACAAACAAATTCAAAATCATGATCACGCCAATCATGAATGTCAGCAGACCATAAACCGCCCACTTCATCGCCGTGCCAATTCGCTCATTCAGCGTAATACTTCTACGCGACGCCTTGAAAATCACAAGCTTACTCGCGACGTAATTCAATACAATCACCACGATATTCGCGATAATCTTAATCAAAATGTCGTTCATGTGCAGACCGTCAACGAAGATAATCATAATCAGCCAGTCCAGCACACCCGTCGCAAGTCGACAGCCAAAGAACGACACTACTTCACGCGTAATTTCCTTGCGCGTCCGTGCACGGCTCTTAAACACCCAGCGGCGATTTGTCAGATATGCGAACAGCACCGCCAAGAACCAAGCGATAATCACGCATGGCACGGTGCCGAGTTTAAATACGCGCGATAGCAGGGCATACGAAACGACGTTTACTGCCGTCGTCATAACGCCGAACACCAAGTACGGCACGACGTCTTTATGTTTTTTGTAGAGCCCTAAAATTTTATCTTTCATCACGCTTCATATCTTTTTTAAACTTGCGGAATCCGCCTAATGCGTTCCAACCAATCTTCACAATCTTGCGAATATTGATTGAATTTTTACCACCGTTGCGCGGCTTGAAACTAATCTCTTTAAACTCAATCTTCTCTTTGTAATAGGCGAAAAAAGTCGTAAACATGATGTTTGGCAAATCGTAATCATCGTCCAAACGATCGATGTATTTTGCGACCAATTCGGTCTTCATCAGTCTAAACGGCGCGTTCGCATCTGGCACCTTCACGCCAAAATAATGCTTCAACAATCGACAAACTACGCGCTCTACGAACGCCCGATCTTTGCCGTCTCCGCGCTCCGTGCGTTTACCGAGGATTGCATCATACTTCGTGCGCGCTTCCCAAAACGCCTTAAACTCAGCCGGGTCTGTCTGACCATCTGAATCCGTCTGAAAAATCCAATCTGCTTTTTTACGAATCGCATATTTATAGAGCGCAATCACCTTCGGGCCGTGATATTTCCCGGTCTTCGATAAAATATCAATCTTTGGATATTTCTTCTTCAGCGCCAAAAGAATCTTGTGGGTTCCATCCGTACTGCCGCTATCTGCGATCACGAGTCGGCTTGTCGCACTCTTCGCGACAATCGGATACCAAGCCTTTACGGTTTCCTCAATATTTGCTTCCTCATTGTATGCCGGCATCACGACAAATACGGAACTCATTCAGCAAAAACTCCACTTAATAACACTATTATCTTACCACGGAAACAAAAGGGCTCGCAAACACGAAGTCTACCCGTTGACGGTTTACAATCTCCGAAAATTCTGTTATGATATGCAAATCAAACACAGAAGGAGGTGATATATGTGTTTGACGTTACAATTCCAAAATTAACAGATGAACAGTTGCTCGAAAAGTATCGAGCTATCAAGCCGCTGGTTCGAGATGAAGAAGACGGAAAGCTTTACTGGATCGAAGGCAAGGAAGATATCGAATACCTACGCGGTGTAGCCTATGATTGGACACCAAAGAAGATCAGGGCAGTCGAACCAGACGAGCTTCATGTAGTCGACGCCTACACTTTCGCTTGTCTCCATACTCTCACCGGCACCTTTAGGGCAACCATTGCGGAAGTTCTTTCGCAAATTAACTACCCTTTGGCTGGGAAAAAAGTCTACCTCGGTGGAACTAATGTTGTCATGGAGCTGGTTGGATTTGAGATTGTCGATTGGCCAAAAAACTCAGACGATCTTTATAAGGACTATCTGACCGCCCACTTTACCGATCTCGGCTACCACGTATCGACCGTCAAACTCCATTATTCAGGACCTAATTTCCACGGTTTCCCAGAAGGAGTATAATCATCTGTCCATCTAAAAACCCGCTCATGTTGAGCGGGTTTTCCTATTAATTGGGTTCAATCATTTC